>DATJFP010000020.1 GCA_035495615.1 Verrucomicrobiia bacterium
CCAGGCGCTGAGCAGCATCCCGGGAAATGAAACGTAGCTGCCGAATCCGACGCTTAAATCAGGTTTGAGGCGGGTAAGATGGCGGTAAGAAGCACCGAAAGCCCGGGCCAATTTTAACAAAAAGCCGGCGCTTCTCAAAGAGATTCCCTGGACGGACGGGAAGTTGTTCAGGAAGACGACATCCTCGAAAATGCCCGGCGTGAAGGCTTTTGTAAGGGGCCCGGCCTTTTCGCTCGTCACCAGAAAGAGCCGTGCCGAAGGGTCCTGCTTCTTCCAGGCTTCGGCAAAGGAAAGCGCTGGAAAAAGATGGCCGCCGGAAGGGCCGGCGAAGACGAGGACCGTGCCGGGTTTGGCGTTTTGGGTTTCGGACATCTTCCTACCTTTTGAATCAGCTGGCCTGGCCGCGGATGTGGCGGTCCGCGCTGAGGATGAGTCCCACGGAGGCCAGGTTGAAGACAAGCGATGTGCCGCCGTAGCTGACAAACGGCAGCGGCAGGCCCTTGGTGGGGATCAGACCCGTCGCGACCATCATGTTGATCACGCCCTGAAGCACGATGAGAAGCGTGAGTGAAATGCAAAGGAGCTTTTCATAATCCTGGCGGCTTCTTTCCGCGATCGCGATGCCGCAGAAAAAAAGGATCGTATAGAGAATAATGACGACCAGGACACCCGCCAGCCCCAGCTCCTCCCCGATGATGGAGAGAATGAAGTCGTTGTAGCTGGACGGCAGGTAAAACAATTTCTGCGTGCTCTGCCCCAGCCCCACTCCCTTCAACCCGCCCATGCCGAACGCGAGGAACGACTGGATGATCTGGAAGCCGCTCCCCTGCGGATCGTCCCAGGGGTTCAGGTAAGCGACTACGCGGCTCATGCGGTACGGCACGCGCACCACCAGAAGATACAAAACCGGCAGAAGTCCCAGGATCGCGGTTCCCACGTAGGCGAGCCGGATACCCGAGAGGAAAAACAAAATGGAAGTCGTCAGCGCGATGATGAAACACGATCCCAAGTCCGGCTGCATGAGCGAAAGCACGCAGAGCATGCCGACCAGGATGACGGGCGGGAAGAAAATGGTCAGGCTTCCTTTGCGGATGAACTGCAGCTTGCGGCTGAGATAATCCGAGAGGTAGATGCAGACGGTCAGCTTGGCGAATTCGACGGGCTGGAAATTGAAGACGACGAGATTGATCCAGCGGCGCGCGCCGCCGGCCGAATGGCCGATCGAGGGCATGAAAACCGCGATCATCATCAGGATAGCCGTCAGCATGACGAGCCGCGCGTTCTTCTTCCAGAAGCTGATGGGAATGACCGCCATAAAAAAAAGCGCGCCCGTGCCCAAGATCACGTAAACAATCTGGCGGATCAGAAAATAAGAGGAATTGCCATAAACGTGCTGCGCGTAGATCGCGCTCGCGCTGTAAGTCATGACGACGCCGATCGACACCAGCATGTAAACGGTAATGAAAAGGATCTTTCCAGGAAACGACATCAACAGCCTCCCCCTCGGGCTCGCCTCATTTTAAATCCGGACCTTGGGGGGTTCGGACCGGGAAAAAAGTTCCGCCACGCAGCGTTTGAATTCCCTGCCCCGGTGTTCGTAATTCTGAAACATGTCGAAGCTCGAGCAGGCGGGCGAAAGCAGCACCGTGTCTCCGGCCTTGGCTTCCCGGGATGCTTCCCGGACCGCCTCGTCAAGGCTGCGCGCTTCCTGAAGCGGAGCGGCGCCTTCCCAGGCTTCGCGCAGCACCGGCACGGCCTTGCCCAGGATCAAAACTTTCTTGGCTTTGCGGGCGACTAAATCTTTGATGTCGCCGAAATCGCGGCTTTTGGCAATGCCGCCGGCGATCAGGAGAACGCTGTGGTCGCGGCATTTCTCGAGCGCCCACGCCAGTGAAGCCGCGGTCGTGGCCTTGGAATCATTGATGAAGCTCACCCCGTTCAGCGTGCCCACGTCTTCCATCCGATGCTCGATGCCGCGGAAACCGGCAAACACTTCGTCCGCCTGCTTCGCGCTCACGCCGAAAAGCGCCGTGACCTGCCGTACGGCGTCATGATTGGGATTGGCCGCGTTCTCGTCCAGGTAATGAACGCGCCCGTGGAAAGGATATTCCTGGAAAAGCGCGGCCTGGTCTTTCCTTCTTATAAAGGCGTGGTCCGCAGGAACCTGATTCTGGAAAAGGCGCAGCTTGGCGGCCGCGTATTCGGCCATGTCCTTGTGCCAATCCTGATGGTTAGGCGTGATGTTCAGCAAAACGCCCACCGAAGGCCGGAACCGCATGCAATGCTGCAATTGGAAGGAGCTGAGCTCGACGACCACGATGTCGTCTTTTCCGAGCCGTGCGAGTTCGGCCACCCAGGGATTGCCGATGTTGCCGCAGCTGACGGCCTTGCGTCCGCTGGCTTCGAAGACCAGGCGCAAAAGCGTCGTCACGGTCGTCTTGCCGCAGGATCCGGTGACAGCCACGACGTGCGGCGTGGGGCAGTAGCGGCTTGCGATCTCGATCTCGCTCAGGATGGGCAGGCGGCGTTCCGACACGGCCTGGTAAACCGGTGTCGCGGGGCTGATGCCCGGCGAGATCAGCACCCAGTCCGAGGCCAGGATTTTTTCCAGGCTGTGCGCGCCGGTTTCATAGGCAATGTCCCGTTTTTCGAGTTCGCGGCCGAGCTCGAGGACGGGCGGTGTGTCTTTGATCTCGGACACAAAAACCGAGTAGCCTTTTTCCTTCAGGAAAAGCGCGCTTTCGTAACCGCTCTTTCCCAGGCCCAGCACCGCGACTTTCCGGCCCAAGTCGTCCATTACCGCACCTTGAGCGTGGAAAGGCCGATGACGGCCAGCACCATGGCGATGAGCCACAGCCGCACCGTGACTTTGGATTCGGGCCAGCCTTTGAGCTGGAGATGATGATGAAACGGCGACATGAGAAAAATCCTCTTCTTGAACATTTTGAAGCTGGCCACCTGAAGGATGACCGACAGTGCTTCCCACACAAAAATGCCGCCCACGATGACCAGCACGAGTTCCTTTTTAATAAGGACGGCCACGGCGCCTAACGCGCCCCCCAGGGCAAGCGATCCCGTGTCCCCCATGATAACCTCCGCGGGATAAGAATTAAACCACAGAAATCCGGCGCACGCGCCCAAAAGAGCCGAGCAGAAGACCGTGATTTCGCCCGCATCCGGGATGTGCGGGATGGCCAGGTAATGGGCAAATTGCGCGTGGCCCGACACGTAACTGATGATGGCCAGAGCCGCCACTGCGAAAAGCGTGCAGCCGATGGCCAGTCCATCCAGACCGTCGGTGAGATTGAGAGCGTTCGAAGACCCCACGAGTACCAGCACGACAAAGGGCATGAAAAAAGCGCCGAGCCGCAGCACCGGCATTTTGAGGAAGGGCAGATACAGGAGCGTGTCCGTAAAGCCGGTGAGGTAAAGGTACGCGCCCAGCATGGCGCCGAAAACCAGCTGGCCGTAAAGCTTGGTCCGGGAGCTGAGCCCCTTCGAGCTTTTCGATTTCAGCTTGATCCAGTCGTCGAGAAAACCCACGCCGCCGAATCCGACGGTGACGAACAGCAAAAGCCAGGTGAAACGGTTCAGGTAATTGCCCCATAGCAGCATGGAGATCACGACGCTGGCCAGGATCAGGATACCGCCCATGGTCGGCGTTTTTTTGTGGGCGTAAAGCTGGTGGATTTTTTCCGCGTGCTCGCGCTGCTGATGCGCCATCGCGCTCAGGCTTTTCAGCCACGCGATGAGGCGGGGGCCTAGAAGGATGCTGATCAGGAAGGCTGTGATGCTTGCGGCCGCGGATCGGAACGTGATGTAACGAAAAAGATTAAAAACGATCGAGTAAGCCGTGAGGCGATGTAAAAAATAAAACATGGGGCCGTCGTCATTCCATTCGAGTTTGGGGAAACGGATTTAGAATTTAATTATCGGCATGCGGCTTTCGGAAATTCAGAGCCGCGCCGAAATTTTCCCGCTTCAAGGCGCGGTTTTGAACCGCGAGCGGGATTCCAGGGCTTCGAAGATTTTTTCGAGCTTCATGCCGCGCGAACCTTTCAGCAAAAGCCGGTCTTCCGGCTGCAAAAAATCCTCCAGGTGCGCGGCCAGCGCTTCCGGCGCATTGAAATGCCCGGCCTGACCGCCCGCGCGCTTGATCTCGTCGATGCTTTTTTCCGCCAGGCTGCCGTAAGCAAAGGCTGCGTCAAAGCCTCCGGAGGCGATCTTGCGGCCGAGTTCCCGGTGCCGCGCCTCGGCTTCGCCGCCCAGCTCCAGCATGTCCGCGAAAATCACGATCTTGCGGCGCTGCCCGGCCCAATCGTGAAACGCTTTCAGCGCCTTGTCGAAAGATTCCGGGCTCGCGTTGTAGGCGTCGAAGATGACGCGGATGCCCTGCCCCAGGGACTTCGGCGTGAACCGGCCGTCGGGAAGCTTCATGCGTTCCCAGCGGGAAGGAAGTTTATCCAGGGAATAGCCCAGGGCCTCCATCATGGCCAGCGCCATGGCCGCATTCACGGCCAGGAACGGCGCCGCGCCGGGAAACGAGAAATCCCAGCGGCCGTTCAAGCGGAAATTCACCCACTCGCCTTCCATGCGCGCGTCGGTGACGCGGTAATCGGCCTTCGCCGTCGTTCCTACGCGCAGGGCTTTGACGTCGAGCGCGGCAACGGCTTTCCCGATGACTTCGTCATGATCCGGGATCACGGCCGGAGCCCCCGCGGGCAGCGAACAGATGAGTCCCAGCTTGGTTTCGTAAATCGTTTCCAGCGAGCCGAAGCCTTCGAGATGCACCGGCGCCACCATCGTCAAAATTCCGGCGGTCGGCTGCAGGATCGTGGCCAGGTAAGCGATCTCGCCCGCATGGTTGGCGCCGAGCTCATTGACCGCGCAGCGATGCGTCTTGTCCAGGTAAAGAAGGCTGATGGGAAGCCCGAGCTGGTTATTGAAATTGCCGCGGTTGGAGAGGACCGCCTCGCTGCCTTCGGCTTCGCGCAGGAGAAATGAAAGAAATTCCTTGGTGCTGGTTTTGCCCACGCTGCCGGTAATGCCGACGACCGGGATGGAAAACCGGCGGCGGTGCCATTTCCCCAATTCCGCGAGCGCTTCGGCCGTATCCGCCACCGGAAGGAGATTCTTGAAAGACGGATTTTGAAACCGGACAGTCTCTTTTTGATAAACGGACCGGGAGATCAAAGCGCCGGAAGCGCCTCTTTTGAAAGCTTCTTCGAGATAACGGTGCCCGTCTTCCTTGGTGCCCTGCAGGGCCAGGAAAAAATCTCCCGGCTTCAGCGTGCGGGTATCGATCGAAATGCCCTGCGGGGAGAGAGAGGGATCGGGATGCTCTAAGGAGGTGTTTAAAAAACGCGCGGCCTCAGGAAAGGAAAACACGGGCCTTCCTTTGCAACGCCTCCCGGGCCACAATCCGGTCGTCGAAAGGAATTTTCCTGTCGCCCAGGATCTGGTAATCCTCGTGGCCTTTGCCGAGGATCATGACCACGTCGCCGGGCTCGGCCAGGGAAATCGCCTCGTGAATCGCGCGTTCCCTGTCCAGGATTTCCTGCGCGCGGCAAACCGAATCTCCCACGGGAAGGCCTTTTTTCATGTCCTGCAGGATGCTTTCGGGATCTTCGGAGCGCGGATTGTCGGAAGTAAGGACGACAAGATCGGAATAGCGGCACGCGCTTTGAGTCATGAGCGGCCTCTTCGCGCGATCGCGGTCGCCGCCGCAGCCGAATA
Source organism: Verrucomicrobiia bacterium (assembly GCA_035495615.1). Classification (NCBI taxonomy): domain Bacteria; kingdom Pseudomonadati; phylum Verrucomicrobiota; class Verrucomicrobiia; species Verrucomicrobiia bacterium. Next base: position 5,737 of record DATJFP010000020.1, read on the forward strand.
CCGTGATGATGCGGGCCGGCGCATATTTGCGCGCTTCGCGGAGCACATTGTCGAAGGCGTCCGGCGTATGCGCGTAGTCGACGAACACGTTCAAGTCGCCGCTCGGCGTAATGCGTTCCAGGCGTCCGGGAATGCCGGGAATTTCGGCGAAGTCTTCGCGGAAATCCGCCGGGTCATATCCCAGAAGCTCGAGTCCGCCCAGCACGCAAAGCGCGTTGGCCACGTTGTGGCGCAGCGGGAGCTTCATCTGGATCGGGACTTCGCGGTTCTTGTAGCAAAATTTGAAGCTGCTTCCTTTGAAAGAGGCGTCGATGTCCTTGGCCCAGTAATCCGCTTCCTGGACCAGGCTGAAACTGCGCGCGCTGGGAAATTCTTCGAGCAGCCGCTGGCCGTACGGGCAGTCGAGATTGATGAGGCTGCGGCGCGGCTGCGGGTGCGCGCTGAACAAAAGGCGCTTGGCCTCGTAGTACTGTTCCAGGTCTTGGTGATAATCCATGTGATCCTGCGTGAGCTGCGTGAAGATGGCAAGATCGAACTGCAGCCCATGCACCCGGCTTTGATGCAGCGCATGCGAGGAAACTTCCATCACGCAGTAACGCACGTTGACGCGACGCATTTCATCCAGCATGGGGACCAGGGTTTCGGGGCCCGGCGTGGTGTTGGGCGCGGGAAGCTTCTTGGTCGAGAGATCGTACCAGAGCGTGCCCAGATACGCGGCCGGGCCTTTTTTGCTCAGGAGTTTTTGAAGGAGGTAGGAAATCGTGGTCTTGCCGTTGGTGCCGGTCGTGCCGATGAGCCGCACGTGCTGGTCCGGGTGATGATAGTGGCGGTGGAGCAGCTCCGTGAGGCAGGCGTGGGAGTTCGGCACCTGGATGCCGGTCACGCCCGGAGGAATCACCAGGTCTTCGGGCATGCGCTCGAAGACAAGGACTGCCGCCTCGGCATGCACGGCCTGCATGAGAAAATCATGCCCGTCCATGCGCGATCCGGAACAGGCCACGAACACGTCGCCTTTTTCGATGGCGCGGGAGTCGGAGGTGATTTTGCCGAGGTTTTTTTGCGAAACCCAGTTGATCTTGCGGATCAGAGTCATCCCTTCGAACAAGGCTTCCAATCTCACAGAAATCTCCCGATCGCAGCGCGATCCGTTTTAGGTCCCTACTTCTTTTCCAGTTGAAATTGAATTTCCGGTGAAACCGCCCTCAAAGCGTTGATGTCTTTCAATCCCCGCGATGCAAAAGTCACGTCCGCGAAAAAATCGTCAAGGACCAGGTCCGGCTTCTGGGCAGCATACGCCCAATCCTGCAAGAGCGTCACGGGCACTTTGTGCCCCGAAAGGCGCACGTTCAACGCGCCGGACAAAAGGCTGGCCGGATCGTACTCGACTTTCACGTCGCCGGAATGGACTTTCACCTTGTTGTCCCATTCCAGCCGGAGATTCTTGATGTAAAACACCGGCCGAAAAAAAACCGGCGCGTATTGACCTTCGACGCGGGCGTCCAGCCGCGTTCCGAGCTGCCGGTACACCCCGTAGCCTACGACCGGGAACAAAAGCCCGCCAAAGGCGATCACGGCTAAAACAGCTCCAAGTTTCCGGGCCATAAGCCTCCGCGGATTAAGGCGTCACTTTCTGCGGCGAGATCACGATTTCGACCCGCCGGTTTTTTTCCCGTCCCATGGGGTCTTCATTGGCGGCAATCGGCTGGAACTCGCCGTGCCCCACGGCCGACACGCGGCGCGGATCAATGCCTTTGACGTCGACGAAGTAATGAATGACTTCGGTGGCCCGGGCCGTGGACAGCTCCCAGTTCGAGCGCCAACCCGAATACCGGATGGGAACATTGTCCGTATGCCCTTCGATCATGATCTTGTTCCCTTCGACTTTACCGGAAAGCGTATCGCTGACCTTGTCGAGCGTGGAAAGGGCCGACTCTTTGAGCTGCGCTTTTCCGGAATCGAACAGGATTTTGTCGAGCACGGTCACGACGAGTCCGCGCGACTGGAGCGACAAGGCCAGGTCGCCGGAGGCCAGCTCGTCCTTCATGGACTGCTCGAGCTCGGCCTTGGCTTTGGCCAGGTCGTCCCGCTGCGTGCTGGACATGGAATCGAGGTCATGGTTGAGCCGCGCGATTTCTTCGTTGAGCGCGCGGATCGTGGACGCCTGTTCCTGATTGACTCGCGCCAGACGCGGCTGGGTCGAAGAACATCCGGGGAGGAGGACAGAGGCAGCGAGAAAAAAGCTCACAAAAGCCGGCTTGAAATGATGGGCGCAATGGCGCGGCGGCATTGATTTCTCCCTTGAGGAATAGTCTAAAAAAGGAATGCGAAAAACTAGGCGTATTTTAAACGATTTCAAAAAAAAAGAAAGGCGAAAAGCGTTTTTTCAGGGCTGGAATTTTCGGAGGACTAGACGGGAAAAGGACCGGCGGGTTCGGCGGAAAGCTTGCGCGCCTGTTTGCTGGTCTGTCGCAACTTTTCGAGGATGTCTTTATTGCGGACGACCTTCAAAAAGCAATCGACGACGTGAGGGTCGAATTGGGTGCCGCTGTTGGCCTGGATTTCTCTCAGGGCCTGCTCGATGGTCATGGTCACGCGGTACGAGCGCTCTGAGATCATCGCCACAAAGGAATCGACGACCGCCACGATGCGGGCCCCAATCGGGATTTCCTCCCCTTTCAGGCCCTGCGGGTAGCCTTTGCCGTCAAAACGCTCGCGGTGATGCAGCACAATGGGAAGGACGGGCTTCAGCGAAGAAATGGAGCTGAGCAGATTGGCGCCTCTCATGGGAATGCGCTTGATCATTTCGAACTCTTTTTTGGTCAGTTTCCCCTTTTTCTTCCATATCTCATCAGGAAACGACAGCGTGCCCGCGTCGCGCAGCATGATGGCCCGCTGGATATGGATCATGTCGCGGCCGGAAAGCTGCAGCTCTTTGCCCACTTCCATCACGATGTCCCCGAGCAGGGAAAGCTGGACCCGGTCCGCCCCGCCCTTTAATTTCAGGAGGTCATTGATCGTTTTGATACTTCCCAGCGTGAGCTGCTCCGTTTCTTCGAAGAGCTGGGCGTTTTTGATGGCCACGACCGCCTGCTCGGAAAGGGACTTGAGGATTTCCAGGTCCATCTTCGTAAACGCCTGACGGTCCACTTTGTCCCAAAGCGCAATGATGCCGACGATGTCGTCTTCGATGAACGGCACGGCAATGGACCGGCGGCTCAAATGAAACTCGCCCGTCGAAGCGATCTGCCCTTCCAGCCCTCTTCCGACGCGCACGCGCTGCTTGTGGATGAATTTTTTGTTTTGGCCGAACGAAAACGCGGGAAACAGGTGCTCGTGCGTGGCGTCCATCAGCATGATCGCGCAGCCTTGAGCTTTCAGGACTTGCGCGCTCAGGCGGCCGATCCGGGGCAAAAGATCTTTGAGCCGGATGGACGAGCTGATGACGCGGTGGACTGAGTGCATGGTGGAGAGCGCAAGCGCGCGGGGATGCACGGTCTCATAGAAGTTATTCAACTCGAAGTTTTTATAGGCAAGCTCGACCTGGCTGTACAGGAATTGCTGGAAAGGCATGATGTAACCGTCGATTTTCTTGGCCGGCAGATGAAGGTCGCACAGGATCAGGAAGCCTTTGAGCTTCGACAAGTGCATCAGCGGGAAAATGAGCCCCTGCCGGCCGAACGCATCTTTATAGAACCCCGGCATCTTCTCCACCTGGTCGGGCTGGCTGGCCAGCATTTCGCAGTATTTATGGAGGAAGGCCTCGAGGCTTGTCTGGTTGGATTTGGAGGCGGCGTAAAAGGCGCTGTAGTCTTTGCGGTTCAGCCGGAGAAGCCGGTTACCGTCGGTTTTGTCAAAAAGGAAGAGCCAGCCGAGAGGGCGTGCGAACAGCTGATTGAAGGAACGGTAGCCGGGCAGCCAACCCGGATTGGTCAGCATGAATCTTTCAAGGACGGACGCGCTTTTTTTCGCCTTCAACATGCCTCAACCTGTTTTAAACCAGAGCTTTACTCGAGGATATCTAAGAAGCCATCTTACCCTTGTCCGCCTTGAAATGCAACATCCCTCCGGAACACTTTTATAAGCTGTTCAGGAAATTCCGGCCGCTCAGCGGCGCTTCCGCCCCGCCTTTTTCTTCCCGCGGGAAGGCAGGGCCGGGACGAGCTCACGGTAAACGGAGCGAAGGGATTCGGAAATGACTTTGACGCCCGCGACGGTGGGCATGAAGTTGGAATCCCCTTTCCAGCGGGGAATGACGTGCAAGTGAAGGTGTTTGGGAATGCCTGCGCCTGCGGCCCTGCCTAAATTGATACCGAGGTTATAGCCATGGGGCCTCAGTTTTTTTTCCATGGCCTGCTGCACCCGGCCGCAAAGGTCAAGCCAATCGAGCTTTTCCTCGGAAGTGAGATCGTCCAGGGACGCCACGTGCCGCAGCGGGAGAATCAGGGTGTGACCGTTGTTGTAGGGGTAGAGATTGAGGACGGCGAAAGATTTGGCCGAACGCGCGAGGATGTAATGCCGTTCGTCGCTTTTGGCTTTCAAAAGCCCGCAGAAGACGCAGCCTTTGCGGGCCTTTCCTTTAGGACGGATATACGCTTTCCGCCACGGTGCCCATAACCGCTCCATGTTTTTCCTCATTATCGAAGATCATGATTTTGGGAAAATCGTACAGTTCAAGGAGGCAGTTGAAATCGCGGAGCCCCCAAAGCTGGACATTGGCTGTCTGGGCCATGAGACGGGCGTTCTGATCGATTCCCGCGAGGGCAACAAGGATTTTGGTGCGGATCCGGGTACGCGAACGCTTCACGTCTTCCAGAAAAGCCAGGATGTCTTCTTCCCGCACGTAATGTTCGGCAATCTGGCAGAGCCAGCGCACGCCCTGCTGGCGCATGATGAGCGAAGGAAACCGGGCATGCCCGGGACGGTAGTGGATTTCATTGAACTGCGGGCATTTCCATTTCTTGCCGTCGATTTCCACGGCGTCGTTGCGGAATTCCTTGAAAAGCCTCTCCGCATGGACGGAGACGAGTGTGTTTTCCTCGTGCTGGATCCTCTCGAAGACTTCCCGGAGAACTTCATGGAGTTCATCCCCCGCCCGTTTTTCGCAGGGCTGGAACTCATGCGTCTTGCGGGCAAAAACTTCTTTCAGCCAGAAACGGAAGAGCCGGTCTTCGATCGTATAAAAGGTGCCGCGCTTGCGAACGCAGTCTTCCTGAACGAGGCGCTGAAGGATTTTCTTGGTGTCCGCCATCTTGCGCCCGATAAAACCTGCGATCGCCGCCAGACGGTGCCGGCCCTCGCTGATGGCCAGGAGCGTTTTCAGATACGGCGCATTTTCTTTGTTGCCGCGCAGGATGGGAAGCAGCATCTTTTCGAAGAGAAGCGCGATGCGGCCCTTGTGGTCGAGAAGCTCCTCGTGAAACGCGGTGAACACCAGCCGGTCAGAAACCCACTGGTCCTGTTCCGGAGAAACGTAAAACTTCAGACGGTCCATGAGGAGATCCAGATATAAAGGTTCGCCGTTGGTCATCGTGATGAAAAACTTCTTCTGCTGACGCGTGAACTGCGTCTTGGGAAAGTGGAAAGCCAGATAATCCGCCGTCTCCTGAAAGTCAAACGCCGTCAGTTCGATGACCTCGAAATTGGCAAAGAGAAGCGACAGCTTCTCCCGGAAGATCTCGCGGGCCCGTTCCGGATGCGAGCTGGTGACGAGATAGAGCGTGTTTGTTTCCACCATGATCTCTTTGCCCAGCGCGCCGAAGGGGTCATGCACGGGCAGATTCTCCAGGCACTGGAATTCGTCCAGCATGAGGATGACCTTTTTGCCGGTTTCCTGGGAAAGGACGCCGGTCAGGGCGAAAAGCTGGCGGGTGGCCTGCTCATGGCTCTCTTTACGGATGGATTTCTGCAGCTGCAGCACCGCTTCCACCGTCCGCGGGATCAGGCTTTCGCAGGCGGCCAGGAGCGCATTGAAATCGCGCGATTCCAGAGGATGGGCGGCATGGCTCAGGTAGCTCGCGAGGACGGACCGCACCCAGCGGTCCACCAGCTGCTCCGAATCGAAGCTTTCGGCGTGGACATAGATGCAGATAAAATCTCGGCACAACGAAAAATCATTGAAGGCATCGTGCAGAAGGTGGGTTTTGCCCAGCCCGGAGGAACCGATAATACCCACGTTCTGCCGGTAACCCTGGGAAAATGCGTCGACACGCTTTTTTAATGCAAGGGAAATTTGATCTCGAGCAAATGTGGACAAACGAGCGTCCCTTTGTTAAGGCCTCAAAGCGGCCGGGGGTTAACGAATCATTTGCTCTTGGGGGAAAAGGGGCTGTCGGGAGAGGGTCAATCAAAAATATTAAAACAATCGAAAAAAAATCAGAACAGGCCCGTTTCAACCAAACTACGACCCAAAAGGTGGTGTTATCTTACGAGTCTCTTGAAGGAAAGCAAGTAATTATTTTTTGCGCCGCGGATTTTTTAAAATTTATTTTGATTTTTTATTTTTTTGCGGAATTCCTCTCGATTTTTCCTCGAACAGGATGTGCTAAACTTGAAATGAACTCATGAAAAAACAAAAAAAAGTTTTCCCCATCCCCTTCGGCCGCGTCTTCCTGAGCCTCACTCTGTTCGCGGTTTGTTTCTGTCCTGCCGCGCACGCCTCTTCCGTGATCGCGCAGATGATCGCGGCGTCAAAATCCGTCGTCTCCGTGGACGTGGAGGCGGGCGGCGTGGATCCGGGCAAGCTGCGGGCATTTCAGTACAAGACTTCCGGCGGCGGAATCATCGTGGATCCTTCGGGAATCATCGTGACCAACGCCCACGTCCTGCAATGGGCCATGCAAATCACCGTAAAGTTTTACGACGGCTCCCGGCTCCCAGCGGAAATCCTGCATGCCGAGCCGGGCGAAGACCTGGTGTTCCTCAAAGTCCAAATCGATAAGCCCCTGCCCGCCTTAAGCCTGGGCGATTCGGATGCGGTTCAGCTCGGGAACAGGGTCTATTCGGTAGGAAGCTCGGATCTTCTGCGGCAAACCATCAGCGAAGGCGAAGTCACGGCCCTGGGCCAAAAAAAGAACCGCGCTGCCGGTGATCCCGGCAACGCGGTGCTTCAGATCAGTTTCAAACTTTATCCCGGAGACAGCGGCAGCCCCGTGCTGAACGAGAGGGGCGAGGTTGTGGGAATCACCGCGGCCGGCCAGACTTCCGGGTCGCAGCAGACGTTCGCCATTTCTTCCAACACCATCCGCAAATACTTATCGAAGCTGCCTTGAGTCCGGTCAGGACTGGGACGGCGCCGGAGCGGGAGCTTCGGGAGCGGGCGCCTGCGCGCCTTCCGGAGCTTTTCCGGCATCCACCGCAGGAGCCTCGGCCGGCGTTCCCGGAGTTCCCTCGGGAGCGCCCTGGGCGCCCGCCTGAGCGGCCGCGTTCTTATACATTTCATTGACGTCGATAATACGCGTGTCTGCGGGAATTTCGAACAGCGAATCCGCCACGTCGCCGCCGATCTGGATTTTTTCCAGGTCAACGCGCAGCAGCCCTTCCGGTGCTTCGATCTCGATGCGGACCGGGAATCCTTTTTCCTGCCAAACCCAGGCCCGGGCATTCTTCTGGGTCATGGGATCCACGAATTCGTACAAGTCGGTCTGCACGCCGTTCATGGTTTCCGTATTCTTTTTGACCGCGTTATTCTTGGCCAGAAATCCCGTGTAATCGTCCAGGTGGTCGAGAAGCGTCGGTTGATCTTCGACCGGAGGCAGTTTCAGGGCCGCCTTCTGCTCTGACGAATAGCGGAACGTCCCCTTGTCATTGCGCACGATGATTTCGGACTGCCCTTCCATCAAGAACTCAGTCCTCACCTTTTTGTCTTTGGAATAAACCCGGAAATGGGCCACGGGTTTGTCACCGACGGATATCGTTTCTTCATAGCTCCCCGTAAAAGCAGCAGCCATGCGGGGCCCAAGCACGCACGACACAATCGCGAGGGCCAGGATCAATTTTGCTGATTTCATAAGGTCTCCTTAATTCGCCTGTTTTAACTTTTGAATGTTTTCGATGCAGGCTTTCATGGCCTGCTGAGCATTTTGGACGTCCGCGGGGGCCGCATAATTCGGTCCAAGCGACTGGTAAATGTTGGCGGCCTGTTCGAACATCTGTCCCGCCTCGACAAAAAGCGAGATCGCCACTTGACGGCCTTCCGCGGTGGGATTGGACTGAGCCGTTTCGGTGGCCTTTTGCATGAGCTGGGCCGCGGCCATGACCTGGCTGTTCGCCTGCTCTTTCATGGCGGCAGGATCGACAGCCCGTAAAGGGGATGAAAACAGGAAGAGAAATGCCAGGAGGGGCGACAACTTTTTGATCATACGCATCCTTTCGATTTGCAAAACCTGATAAAGCTGTTTCGCTTGTCGTGGGAATTATAGCATAGGCGGGATGCGGGTCTAGAGAAACGGCGGGAAAAGGAAAACCCCGGGGCTTTCAACCGCAAGACCCCCCATCCTGCGATCAAAAGATTCCCGGGGCTTTCCAAAAAGACTTACGAGACTTTGGCGGCCTGCAGCGCAGGAGCGAAATTACCGGCGCGGGCCAGAAACTCACGCACGTCCAGAGGGCTTTCCATTTTGCGAAGTTCGCTTGCCCAGAAAGAATCCGAAAAGAACTTATGGGCTTCCCTCAAAATCTGCCCCTTCACTTTCCGCGTTTCCGCGCTTTCCTCAGGCAGGAGAAGGACAAACATGACGTGCACGGGTTCGCCGTCCAGCGCCTGAAAATCAATGCCCTCGGGGCTGATTCCCAGCAAAGCCTGCGGTTCGGTGATGTCTTCCGAAAAAGTATGCGGAAGAGCCACGCCGTACCCCATGGCGGTCGTTCCAAGGGTCTCACGGGCCAACAGAAGCTTCTGGAGATTCTTCTCGGTTCCCGCTTCCTGTTTCCAATCCGATACACCTTCGAGCAAAAGGGAGAAGGCTTCCTTCGGATCCGCGGCTTTTATGCCGGTCTTCACAACGGCTTCATGCAGCAAATGTTGGAACATGCGCTCTCCTTTCCTGGTTGCGGCGGATTCTTTCCTGGCTTACAAGGTGACGCTTCCAGCGGCGGCGGGCAAAACGGAGTTCGAGTTTGTGCTGCCGCAGCATGTCCCGGAGATCGAAATCAGATTCCCCGGCCTCGGAAAGACCCTGCTGAAGGTAAGAGAGAGAAACGCGGACGGTATCGAGCTGCCGCAATTTTTTCTCAATAAAATTCTTAAGTTCGAGAGCTTCGTCCGTATAGGCACCGGCGGAGACGCTTCGGTTTAAATCCTGATATTCGGCTGTGATCCTTTGGAAAAGCGGCTCTAACAATTGATTCGTGATTTTCATGGATTCACTCCCTCTACGTCTCTAGGTGCACGTGCTAAAGCCCAACATAAAGGCTTTAAATTGTATGCGAATGTTAGCAAATGGAAGATTAAAGACAGATTAAAAACAGATTAAATTTTTTTAAGAAGTCAGAAGCTTCAGGCGGGAAGGGGTAAATCCACGAGCACGACGGTGCCGTGAGGGGCACGGCTGTCGATATGAAGGTTTCCGCGGTGGGCGTCACAAATAACTTTGGCAATCGCCAGACCAAGTCCGGCGCCTTCGTGGGTCCTGGCCTGGTCCGTCCGGTAAAATCTTGAAAAAACTTTCTCTCTCATGGAAGGGTCGATGCCCATTCCATTATCCAGCACCTCGACGCGGGCCAAGGCGCCGTGCTTTTCGAGTTTTAATTCCACGCCCCCGCCCTGGGGAGTGAACTTAATGGCGTTATCCACAAGGTTGCTGAAAAGTCGCTTCAAATATATCTCGTCCCCTTCGATTTCGAGGTCCGGAGAAGGCGCGACTTTCATGTCGACTTGTTTTTCGTGGGCGCGTTCGCCGAATCTCCGGGCCACGTATTCCAGGACTTCGCGCAGGCTCACCCTTTTTTTCTCGAATTGCAATTGATTCGAGTCGCTGCGCATGAGGAGGAGCAGGTCGTCGACGAGGCGGATGAGGCCGTTCACTTCCCCTTCGATCACGCGCAGGGTTTCGACGAGCGCTTCGGGAGTCCGCGACTTGCGCAGCGCCAGATCAATCTCGCCGCGGATGATGGCCAGCGGGGTTTTCAATTCATGCGACACGTCCGCGCTGAATTCCTGGACGGTTTTGGTGGACAGGGCGATGCGGTCCATCATCTCGTTGAGCGTCCCGGCCAGGCGGTCCAATTCATCGCCCGCGTGAGAACGTCCCAGACGGCCCTTCAGGTGGGCGGCCGTGATTTGCCGGGCGTTTTCGATCATGAGGTCGATGGGACGAAGCGTGCGCCGCGCGAGAAACCAGCCCGCGACTCCGGCGGCGGCCACGGCCACAGGAATCCAGATGATCATGATGAAGTCAAGCCGGGCGAGCGTCGCCTGCACGTCCTGGAGCGGATAGCCGGCTTCGATGACGAACAGCGGGTGTTTGCGGACGTCCACGCGGTGATAATAAAGACGCACGGGTTTTTTGCGGAAATGGATCGTCTGGTACGATCTCCCCTGCTCCATGAAAGAAGAATCCCGCTCGAAATCCGGGAAGATGACTTCTCTCTCCCATCCTTTGAGGTTGGAGATGACCAGAGACTTGTTCACGCAAAGGATGCGCACGATGAGATCCGAGCGGCCGAGAAGCTGTTCCGATCTTTCCCATTCCTTGATCAGATTGGCGACGCGCCCATGCTTTGCCGTGTCGCCCGCGCTTCCGGCTGCGGGGAAAAGCACGTCTTCCTTTTCCTGGCCTTTTTCGGCAAGGTCGCGCCAATACACGCTCAGGGAATCATCGATGGCGACCGCCTGCTTGAAAAGGCTGCTGTCAGCGTCCCGATACAGCGCGCGCGAAAGCTCGGAGCGCATCCAGAACGCGAAGAGGGCGAGAAACACGGTGAGGATGAGAGCGTACCAGAGCGTCAGCCGGAATTTGACCGTGCGGAAAAAGGCCGTCATGAATCACTGATGCGATAGCCCGTGCCGCGCAAGGTCTCGATGCGGCTTTTCTTCCTCGAACCGTCGATTTTCTTCCGGAGGAAATTGATATAGACGTCGATCGTGTTGCTCATGGGATCGAAGTGCAGGTCCCAGACGTGCTCGGCGATTTGCGAGCGCGTGACCACCTGCCCTTTCCGGCGCACGAGAAATTCGAGGAGCGCGAACTCCTTCTGAGAAAGAGCAATTTCTTCGCTCCCCGCATAGACGCGGTGGCTGACGAGGTCAAGTGTAAGATTGCCTGCCTTGAGCTGCGTCTGTTCTTTTAATTCGCGCGGACGGCGCGCCAGCGCCCTCAGCCGCGCCAGCAGCTCGTCAAAGGCAAACGGCTTGGTCAAATAATCATCCGCGCCCTGATCCAGGCCTTTGATTTTGTCTTCGATCCGGTCATGCACGGTCAGCATCAGAATCGGAACACGGGAGCCGGACTCGCGGATTTTCCCGCACAGCGTGAGCCCGTCCATCTTGGGCAGCATCCAATCCAGGATGACGACGTCGTATTCGTTGACCGAGGCGTATTCCCATCCTTTTTCGCCGTCATCGGCGATGTCCACGGCATAGCCTTCCTCTTTGAGGCCGCGCTGGATGAAACTCGACATTTTTTTCTCGTCTTCCACGACAAGGATCCTCATCACTCCGCTCCTTCCGGATCATAATGGACGGTGACGTCCGCGTTCGGGTAGGTCTGCTTGATGTGCGAAATCAAGGACTCCGTCAACCCATGGGCCTTGGCAAAATCTTTTTCCGAGCGGATCTCGATGTGAAAATCCACGAAGATCTGCTCGCCGACCCTCCGCCCCCGGAAATTATGGATGCCCACGATGCGGTTGTCATGAGCAAAAATAATTTTTTCGATGCTGGCGCGCTCTTCCGTGTCCAGGCTCCGGTCGAGCAGCTCGTCCACGCACCGCTTCAGGATTTTCGACGCATTCCAGAAAAGATAGCCGCTCACGACAAATGAAAGAAGGAGGTCCCATGCGGAGACGCCCGTCACCTGAACCAGCGCGAGCGCCGCGATGATCGCCACGCCCGTCCAAAGGTCCCCCGAATAATGAAGGGTCTCGGTTTCCAAGATGTGCGATTTCCCGCTTTTAGCGGAAGCGCTCAAAAAACCACTCAGAAAAAAAGTCACGAGCAGTGAAACCGCCATGGCCAGGATGCCCGCGGGAATTCTTTCCAGGGCTGCCCCGGAAGCCAGGCGTCGGAACGATTCGAAGATGAGAAAAAGGCCCGTGGCCATGACCAGCAGGCTTTGGAAAAGGCCGGCGAGACTTTCGATCTTACCGTGGCCGTATTCGTGATGCTCGTCAGGCGGCTTGACCGCTTCGCGCGCGGCCAGCAGATTAATGAAGGACATGCCCACGTCCGTCAGCGAATCCACGGCCGAGGCCAGGATGGCCATGGAAGATGTGGCCATGCCCACGATGAATTTAAAGACGACCAGGCAGCACGAAACAACCACGGCGATTTCCAGCGGCTTCGTGGTACTGTTTGTTTTCATGCCTTGGCACCGCCTTTGGCCCGAAACCGCCGCAGCTCCACGGGCTGCTTTCCCGTCACGATCATTTCGGCCAAAAGGCTGCCGAGATAAGGCCCCAGAAGAATGCCGCTGCGGAAATAGCCGGTGGCGAAATAAAGATTCTTGATGTGCGGATGTTTTCCCAGAATCGGTTTATCGCTGTAAGGACGAAGGCCTGCCCAGGACCTCTCGATTTTCATGTTCCGGACCGATGGTAAGATCCGGTCCAGGCTCCGCAGGATGGAATGGACGCCTTGGGCCGTGACCTCCGCCTTATGGCCGACGAACTCGACCGTAGAGCCCGCAAGGTAGCGCCCGCCTTCCCAAGGAACGATGTAGCCTTCTTTCACGGAATGCAGGATCGTCGATAATTTGGAGCGTCCTTTCAAAATCAGGATTTGGCCGCGAGCCGGTTCCACGGGAAGAAAGGCGCTGAACAAATCTTTGGAGCGGCTCCAGCTGCCCGCGGCATTGACTACGACCGGTGCCCGGTAAACGCTCCCTCCGGCCTTCACGAAAAACGTGCCGTCCGGCAGGCGTTCGAGCCGCGGCGCTTTTCCGGTCTTCAAGATGCGGACGCCGAGCTTGCGGGCATAGGCGGTCACGGCCTTCATCATTTTGCCTGGGTGAATGCGCGAGACCTCGCGGTAAAAAACACCCGCCTTCACCTCCGAAGCCAGCTCCGGATGCAGGCGGTGCAATTCCGCGCTTTCCTGCCAATGCGCGCCCAACGGCAATTTCCGCTGCCATTCGTATTTTTTTCTGAGGCCGGCCGTTTCCGCGCGGTCCAGCGCGACGTACAGGACTCCGCTTTTTTTGTAGCCGGCCTTCAAGCCGGTTTTTTTCTCGATCTCGCGGATGAAAGAAGGGAAACCCCGGAAGGCTTTCATGGTCAGCGGCAGCATGGGGCTGCCCCGGTCAAGCCCGAGAAAGGGATTCAGAATGCCCGCGGCGCGGGGCGAAGCCTCGCCTTCCAGGTCCCGGCCCACAACCAGCACGCGCTTGCCCTTTTTAGCCAAAGCCATGGCCACGCCGAGCCCGGCGATACCGGCCCCGAAAATCAAAACGTCTACTTTGTTTGGCTGAGAAGGCATGACCGCTCCTTAAAGGAGTAAGTATATCAAAAGAAGGGAAGTTTACGAAGGGCTTGAGTCTGAGGAAGGTTACGTGCCGGTTTCGGTTTCTTTGAGGTGCCAGCCTTCCATAAGGAGGGGCGTGATGGTTTGGGCCGGGACCGGCCTCGAAAAAAGGTAGCCCTGCATGCGGTCGCATTTGAGCGACTTGAGCATTTGCAGCTGCTCCATGGTCTCAACGCCTTCGGCGATGACTTTCAGCTTCAAGCTGTGCCCCATGGCGATGACGGCCGCCGTGATCGCGGCGTCGTCCGGGTCGGTGGTGATTTCACGGATGAACGACTGGTCGATTTTCAACGTGTGCACGGGAAACTTTTTGAGGTAGCTGAGTGACGAATATCCGATACCGAAGTCATCGATGGAAATCTGGATGCCGAGATGGTGCAGGTCCCTCATCGTGGCAATCGTCGTTTCGAGCTGCTGCATGATGACGCTTTCGGTAATTTCCAGGTCGAGCCACTGCGGCTCCAAGCGCGTCTCTTTCAAAGCGCCGGAAATCATCTCGACCAGGTTCTTCTCGTTGAACTGGCGCGCCGAAAGATTGACCGCGATCCTCATCGGGCGGTAGCCGAGGTCTTGCCATTTTTTGTTCTGCGCGCAGGCCGTCTTCAGCACCCATTCGCCGATCGGGACGATCAGGCCGGTTTCTTCCGCCATGGGAATGAATTGCGCTGGTGAAACAAGACCGAGGTCTGGATGCTCCCAGCGAATCAAGGCTTCCATGCCGACGATTTCGCCGAACTCAAGGTCGACCTGCGGCTGGTAGTAAAGCGTGAACTCCCCTTTTTCCAGCGCCTTGCGCAGGCTGTTTTCCAGCGTCATGCGTTCGAAGGCCTTGGCATTCATGACCGGCGTATAAAGCTGATAGTTGGTGCGCCCCTGCTCCTTGGCCCGGTTCAAGGCCGCGTCCGCGTTTTTGACCAGCGTGACGCCGTCATTGCCGTCGTAGGGAAAAATGCTGATGCCGATGGACGGCGTGATGTGCACTTCATGGCCTTCGAGATTGAACGAATGCTTGAGGACATCCAGGATGTTCTGTGCGGTTTTCACGGCTTCGTCGACCTGGTTGATGCCGGTCAAAAGGAACGTGAATTCGTCGCCGCCCATGCGCGCGATCGTGTCGCCTTCGCGTGTGAACTTCTTCAGCCGTTCCGCCACGGAGCGCAGAAGCAGGTCGCCCATGGTATGGCCAAGCGTATCATTGATGACTTTGAACCGATCGAGGTCGAGGAACAAGATCGCGACCAGCTGGTTTTTGCGGCGCGCCTGCGCAAGCGCCTGGCCAAGACGGTCATTAAACAGCATGCGGTTCGGAAGATCGGTCAGCGGATCGTAATAGGCCATGTGCTGGATGGTTTCTTCGGCCCATTTGCGTTTAGTGATGTCTTCCTTCACCGCGAGGAAATGCGTGATGCTGCCTTCGGAGTTGCGGATGGAGCTGATCACGGCCTTTTCCCAGTAGAGCTCGCCGTTTTTCTTGCGGTTGATGAATTCGCCCTGCCACTCCTTGCCTTCCTTGATGACTTGCCACAACTTCTTGAATTCTTCGCTTGGAATCTTGCCGGAATTCAGAAAACTCGGCGTCTTGCCTGCGACTTCTTCCAGGGCATAGCCCGTGACTTCGGTAAATTTCGGGTTCACGTATTCGATATGCCCTTCGCAGTCGGTCACCATGACGATGCTCGGGCTTTGCTCGACGGCAAGCGAGAGTTTCTGCAGACGATCTTCGGTCTCTTTGCGGTAATGCACGCCTACGAACAGCTCCCCCATGAGCTTCAGGTCCCGCCACATCCAATCCGGCCACACCCTGACCTGCTGGACCGCATCCAAGCCCAGACATCCGACGAGCTTTCCCCGGTAATTCAGCGGGATCCGGACCATGGACTGGATCTTCTGGGCCTCAACGTAGGCGAGCTCTTCCTTCGCTTCCTGGGGCAGGTCTTCGGAACTGGTGATCGTGATGGGTTCGAAGGCTTTCAGCCTCCGGTAAAGCCAAGGCAGGTCTTTCAAGCAGACTTTTTTATCCGCCGGTCTGAGGGAAGGCGCGTCCTCCTGATTCCAATCGTAAACAAATTCCGTCGATTCACCCTCGCGGGTAAAAATGTACAAATGCACACGGTCCGCGTCGATCGTATCTCCCAGACGCGCGATGGCTTCGCGCAAAGCCTGTTCGAGCTGATCGTGGTGAAGACTGAGGAATAAGGTGGAAAAAGAAGCGATCATTTCTTCGAAATCCAGCGGCGCTTGCTGGCCGCGCGGCTCGCGGTTTTTTTCCAGGATGCGGTGAATGACATGGCGCATCACATCCGGCTGCCACTGGCCTTTGACGAAATAATCCTGGGCGCCGAGCGTCATCGCATCGCGGGCAAGGCTTTGCTGGCCTGCTTTGATAAAGACGAGAACGGGAGATTGCTTGAAAGATTCTTTCAACTGCAGATAAATTTCAGCTTCGGGACTGTCAGGCAGGACGAGATCAAGAAAAACAAGCTGCGGCGTGACCGTCTTCAAAAGGGAAGCGCTTTCGGCCAGTGTTTTGCACACATGCGCCTTGAATCGGTATTGGGGGTCATCGGAAAGAATCTTTTGAATGCGGGTGGTTTCCGTCCCGTCATTTCCGATGATGACGACCTGCGCCGGTTTGTGGGCCATTCCTATTCCCTTATGTGGGAAAGTGAGTCATCGGTTACTGTACTGTTCTTAACATAAAGACTAGCCCATAAATCCAACAAGTCAAACAATCCCATGGATTTATGTAAGATTGCGCACGGCTCCGACAAAGCGGCGGAAAGCGCTGCGGGCCTTCTATCCCCTTGAAAAGCAAGAACTTGCGGTTAACGGCGAAGGGAAATAGCGGGCAGGTACATTTTTTCGGGCCCCTTCTTCCAGTAGTGCCCGGTGCGGGACCGTTCTTCGGCATCGGTAAAGCGGTAGTCGCTGATCAGGGCGCGGATGTAGCGGGGCGGCGCGCCGGAAAACGGATCGCTCTTCAAAAGCTTGAGAACATCCGGGCTTCCCTGCATGAGACGCGCGCAAAAATTCATGAACCACGGATTGTTCTGGTATCCGCCGAGCGCCGCAAACCACATTTGCCAATCCAGCCGGGGCTGATGCGGTTCCACAAAAACCGGAGAGCGCGACAAGTCGCCCGGCTTGTATTTAAATTCGTAGGATTTCCAATTCGTGCCGTCCAGTGATCCCTGCACCGTAATTTCCGGCCGTTCGGTCGTCATGACCGCGAACAGGCCGTAGCCGCTCGTCAGATGAAAAGGATACGCCGCCTGGATCATGGCCCGGACCGGCGCGGGCCAGGGAATCTTCACGTCCAGCGTGCGCGAAAACGGATTCAGCGACAAAAGAAACAGGCAGGCCGCCGCGGGCCAAAGCACGAAGCGAGGCCAGGGACGCGCGCGCGAAGATTTCCAAAACGCCGGAACCCGGAGCTTGTCCCAGGCCTGCTCCCCTTCTTCGATTTTTTTCAGCAGCTTTGTTCCCCAGATTCCATCGTCGATGAGAAACAGGCAAAGCAGGATCGAAAGAAGATTGAAGAAACAATAATTGCCGGTCATCATGATGACGGCCTGAAGCCCAATCAAGCCGAAGGCCCCGATCCGGCGCAGAACATGCGGGCCGAAAATGAAAAATGGGAAGACAAGCTCGATGCAGAACATGGTTCCGGTGCAGAAGCGCTGGAACGCGGGACTTAATTGGTGCACGTACCAGCTTGTCCACGCGGGTAAGGGCTGGGTTTCGTAATGGTAGCTCAGCGCGGTGAGGTGGCGCCAGGCCGGGTCGCCGCTCGAGAGCTTCACGAAGCCCGAAGAAAACATGAGCCGGAACACGAGCCAGCAGAAAAGGAACAAGACTGCGCGCGGCGGCCGGTACGTGACGGGCGGCTCTTTCCAGAAATGAAGCGGCTGCAGGAAAAGCGCGAGGAATCCCGTTTCGATCAGCAGGATATCCCATTGGAAGCCGAGAAAGTCGCGGCTGATGCCCACCAGCGAAAGATAAGCGGCCCAGAGAAAGATGGCCGAAACCACGGGCAGCAGCCCCGCGCTCAGGCAGGCGGAGAAAAAAATGCCCAGCCTGCAGATCAGGTGAAGGAAGGCATTGTCGGCATGAATCCATGCGAACGTCGGCAAAAGATAAAATCGCTCGGCCCCGAACCGTTCGGCCACGGCATTCAGGAAATCGCGTGCCGGCAAAATGCCATTCTCGCCGATCAGGCCGTCCAATTGAATGTCGAAAGACCAGAACGCGACGGCATACACGAGTCCCAGCCCGCGTAGAAAAACCCAGCGGCTCACGCGGTAATTCTGTTCCGGAGCTTCGGACCCGAAAAAGAAAAGGGTGAGCTGGGAAAAAAGGACGCGATTGGCGGCGACGAGGCGGTAAAAGACTTCGGCCAGCGGCGCAAAGCCGGGAATTTTCTCGTACGCCCAAAGCCATCCGCGGCGGCCGCCATAGGCCAGGGTTTTGAAAACCGCCTTTGCGCCGGAAGAACGGCGGCCGTCTTCTTCGATGAGGTGCACCGAGCGCCGGAATTGTTCTTCGGTAATGCCCGGATACCGGCTGCCCGCTTCCTGATAGGGCGCGTATTCGACTTTCTCCCCCGTCATTTCTTTCCATCCGGCGATCCAGCGGCGGCAAAAGCCGCAGTCGCCGTCGAAGATCAAAACAGGTTTTGCTGTCCCTTGTTCCATAAAGGCCCGGAATCTCTCTGGTTTCCTGGAAGCGTCGTGCTAGAATACCACCCCATGTCCGCCAAAAAAATGCTTCTTTTCGACATCGACGGCACGCTGCTTCTGACCGGCGGCACGGGCAAGGTCGCGCTCGAGGCCGCGATCCTGGAACTGTTCGGCTTTCCCGATTCCTGGGGCGAATTGCATCCCGATGGCAAAACCGACCCGGCCATCATCGACGAAATCTGCGAACGGCTGCTCGGCCGCCCGCTTTCCGCGCAGGAGTATCAAACGATCTGCGACCGGTATCACCATCATTTCGAGCGCGAGATCGAAAGCGCTTTTAATTTCCGCCTCATGCCGGGCATCCGGGAACTGCTCGGCGCTCTCGCCGGACGACAGGACCTTATCATCGGCCTGGCCACGGGAAATTTCGAACCCGCGGCATTGATGAAGCTGAAAAAAGGAAGCCTCCACTCCTTTTTCCGCTTCGGCGGCTACGCCTCGGACGCCCGCTGCCGCAAAGAATTGACGCGCATAGCCTACGAGCGGGGGTTGAAAGCCGCGGGCGAAACAATCCCGCCGCAGAATGTCTTTGTGATCGGCGATACCATCCACGACATCACAGCCGGGCAAAACATCGGCGCGCATACGATTGCCGTTTGCACCGGCTCGACAAAAGCCGCGGCTTTACGCGAAAAAGATCCCGCCCATATTTTTGAAGACCTGACCGATCTGCCGCGTTTTCTTTCGCTTCTTAACTAGCCGCCGTATTCCCAAGAACTGCGGTAGGCCCCGATTGATTCCGAATACTGGATGAAATTCTGGTAAAACGGAATCGCGGACAAGGTCGAGCTGTCACCGATCACGAAAAGTTTCCGTTTGGCGCGCGTCATGGCCACGTTCATGCGCCGCGTATCGGCCAGGAATCCCATCTCGCCTTCCATGTTAGAGCGCACAAGCGACAGGATCACCACTTCTTTTTCCCGGCCCTGGAATCCGTCTACGCTGTCGACCTCGATGCGCGGCTGCCCGATTTTCAGCGTGAGATAGCGCACCTGCGCGCTGTACGGACTGATGACCGCGATGTCCTCCGGCTTGACGCCCAGGCTGAGCAGCCGCTTCACCTGCGCGTCCACGAGTTCCGCTTCTTCGGGGTTGTACCGGCTCTCGCTGCCCGGCTCCAGTTTTTCCTCGAAGCCGCGGCCGGCCGTATCGAGAAACACGAAAGCCTCCTCGGTTTCCGGATCGCGCGTAAGGCCCGGAAGATCCGCGAGCACGTGGCGCCGCACGGAATCGTCGGCAATGAGCTGTCCCTGATAAAACTGGCGCGAGGAAAAGTTCATGATTTTTTCGTGCATGCGGTACTGCACGCGGAGAAGCGTTTTATATTCCTCGCCGAGGACCTTGTGCAGCTTTTCGAAAAGCGTGACGGCCAGACCGCCTTCCTCGGCTTCTTTAGACCGCACGGTCGGCGGCAATTGGAAATGGTCGCCTGCGAGCACGGCCTTTTGCGCTTTGAGCAGCGGGATCCAGGAGCTGGGTTCGGTGGCCTGCGATGCCTCGTCCATGACAAGTAGATCCACGGTCCTTTTCTTCAGGAGATAATCCGCGGCTCCGGCATGCGTGCCCACGAAAACGCGCGCCTCGGCCAGGACTTGCTGCAGCACTTCGGATTCCAGGGCCTGCACGTCGGCTTTGAGCGCGCGGATCTGATCCCGGATTTCCCTCTTTTCCATTTCGTGCAGCGTGCGCCGTTCTTTGTGCCGGTCGAGCCGGCGGTACAGCACGTCGATCTCGCGTTCCCGCTCGTCGATCCATTTGGAATGCGGGTGCTGCGCGGTCTTGAAGTCGAGCGTGTAATCACGCAGGTGCTCCATGATGCGGGCAGGATGGCCGAGCCGCACGACCGGAACCTCGGCGTTCACCAGGCATTCGAGCAGGTTGTCGCAGGCCGTATTACTTGGCGCGGTCGCGAAAACGAATTTCCCCTGGGCCACGGTTTGCCGGATGACTTCGACCAGGACCGTCGTCTTCCCCGTTCCCGGCGGCCCGTGGATGAGCGATACGAGTGGCGATTCCAGGACCATGACCGCGGCCTTCTTTTGCCATTCGTTCAGGTTGGCATTGAAAAATGGGAGCTTCGAAAGCGGGACCGGATCCCCTTTTTCAGGAGGCTTGAGGCCAAGCGTCACGTCGCGGAAAAGCGCGAGACGCGAATGCTCGGCATCGCGCACGGTTCCAAGGGCCTCGCCCATGCGCTTGTAAGTCGCACGGCTTCCCGAGCGGTTCAGGTGATAGGTGCCGGTTTCGTCCAGCCAGTTTTCGTGCAGCCAGTCGAACGCGACCGTAATGCTCTCGCGGTCTTTTTCGTAAACCGTGCCTGTGGGATAGCGCATGATTTCCACGCCTTCGGCAGAAAGGCTCACGATGTCGCCGACTGCCAGAGAAAAGACAGGCAGTTCGCGGCCCGAACGGTAAGAAAAAGTCAGGAGGCGGTGGCCCGCGGGGCTGAAATGAGATTCTGTGATTTTCAGAAAGAGAAGGGCTTTGCCCGTATGTTCGCGTTCGTCCGGGGAAAGCTTGAGGAAGTCCTCGCGAAAGGCCTCGACCTCTTCGGCTTCTTCGAGATCGATCAGGCGCTGCAGACGCTCAAAATGTTTCTGGATTTCTTCTTCCAAACTCAGGTCCTCGCCGGAAAGCGCAGGATGGAAATGGGAAGGTTAACGTTCTTCCGACCGCTTGCCTTTTTTCCACCAGTCCGCGGGATCGTCGTCTTCCCACGCGCCCAGGTCGCCGCCGCCCCGTTTCCAGAGCGAGAGCAGGACAAGGGCAAACACCGGAATGAACAGAAAAATGCTGCGGCTGAAAAAGAGGTACACAAACAGGCAGGCGCCTGCGGCAAGCCAAAGCTTATTTTTAGGACTGTCAGAGGGCAGACTCATAACCAACTCAATTCTAACACATTCGGTTTCATACCCCGAGCACTTGCACGATCACCTCGCGCGTGCGCGGGCGGTTGTCGAAATCAATGTAGACCACTTGCTGCCACGTCCCGAGCGCAAGCTTGCCGTCCACGACCGGTACCGTTACCGAAGGCTTCAAAAAAGAAGCCCGCACGTGCGAAAAACCATTTCCATCATGCCACGTTTCTTCATGATGATAAACCTCATTTTGCGGTGCCATTTTCTCGAAGAAAACTTTAAGGTCCTGGATGAGGCCCGGCTCATACTCCACGGTGGTCATGCCGGCGGTCGAACCGACCGCGAAAAAAACCGCCTGGCCGTTCTGGATTCCGCTGGAAGCGACTTTTTCGCGGCCCGCGTCCGTAATGTCGTGAATGTCGCAGAAACCCTGCGTGCGCAGCTCCAGGCTGTAATTTTCGACCTTAAACTCGCCGCTTTTAGCCTTCATAAGATTCCTTGATCCACCGCTCCAGCACGTGATCCGGATCGCGGACAGCTTCGGCCGTGAGGATGAATTTGCCGCGGGGTTTCTTTTTCTGGATGAGTCCCAGCCCATAACCGTAATTGCCGAACATTTTTTCCAGGACCACGGCCGCTTCCCCGCCGGAATCGAGGATTTTACCGGCCAGCGCTTCGCGGGCCGCGGCGTCGAATTCGATGGCGAGCGCATTTTTCGCGTCGAAATTCTTTTCAAACTGGACGATTTCAGCCGCGAGTTTCTGCGAAGCCTCGTGCCGGTCCTCTTCCAGAAGCCCGCGCAGGACGCCCGCAGGATCGCGCGCGAGCTGCGCGTCGAGCGTAAAACGCTTCACATGGCCCGAAGGAAGTTCGTATTTGAAATCCCTGAAGATCCGCTCGCAGACCGTGATGAGGCCGCGCGCGCCGGTTTCTTCGAGCGCCGCCTGTTTGGCAATCTCGCGCATGCCGCTTTCACGCACGTCGAGCTGGATGCCGTAAGCGAGAAAGCTGGCCTGGTACTGACGGATCACCGAGCCTTCGGATTCCGAGAGGATGGTGTAGAGGTCGTCCTCGCTTAACGGATCGCAGACCACGCGGACAGGGAGGCGCCCGACGAATTCCGGCTCGAAACCGAACTGCACGAAA
The DNA here is from genome assembly GCA_035495615.1 of Verrucomicrobiia bacterium. Lineage (NCBI taxonomy): Bacteria > Pseudomonadati > Verrucomicrobiota > Verrucomicrobiia > Verrucomicrobiia bacterium. The sequence goes on from DATJFP010000020.1 coordinate 28,155, forward strand.
TCATCGGTCCGCGATTTGCGGAAAAGCTGGGAGGCGGGAACGCTTTCCGTCTTCTGCGCGGCAAACCCGATGTTCGCGCTCCGGAGGCGCCGGTCCACGATCGGCGCGAGGCTGCCGAAAGCGCCGCTTACGATGAACAGCACGTGGCGTGTGTTCATGACAGGCTTGGTCAGCTTGCCTTTCTGCTGGTATTCCATCATGGCCTGGATCTGCGACTGGATGTCGTGGGAGGCGCGCAGCGGCACGTCGGTTTCTTCCATGAGTTTCAGCAGGCCGCGCTGGACGCCGGCGCCGCTTACGTCGCGCCCCATGGCGTGCGGCGGCGAGGCCAGCTTATCGATCTCATCGATGTACACCATGCCGTATTTGGCCAGCTCGAGATCATCGTCCGCCTTGCGTGCCAAGTCCTTGATGATGTCTTCCACGTCCCCGCCCACGTAGCCGGTCTCGCTGAACTTGGTGGCATCGGCTTTCACGAAAGGAACGCCGATGAGTTCCGCCAGGCATTTGATGAGGTAGGTTTTTCCTACGCCCGTGGGCCCGAGCATCAGGACATTCTGTTTCACGTAATGTTTGTGCGCCTGCGGGTCCTGCTCGTAAAGCCGGACGTGATTGTAGTGATCGCACACCGCGGTCGCGAGCACGCGCTTGGCGTCGTCCTGGCGGATCACGAAACGGTCGAGGTGCTGCTTCACGTCTTTGGGCTTGAGCTGGAAATCCAGGATTTTGAGCCGCTTCTTTTTCTGATTCTCTTCGTGGTCTTTCTCCACGCGCTCGGCCTGCGGGTCTTTTTGCGGCGCGGCCTGTGACAGCATGCGCTTCATGGCTTCCATGATTTCTTTCTGCGTCTTTTCGAATTCCGACGGTTCGCTCATATCACACCTTTTGCCTGTGCTCCGGCTTGAGAAGATCGTTCACTTCTTTCACGGGGGCGAAAGTTTCCAGGGGGATCTCCACGAAAAACGTGATCCAATGCGCCATGGCGCCGTTCCAGAGACCCGGCATCTCCAGCGCCTTGAGATCCCGGCCGTCCTTGGATTTTTGCGCGATAAAACCCGTGTCCGCGTCCACGTAGCGGGCAAGATCAAAACTCTCGCCGCGCCAATTCCTCACGCCGCAGACGAGGTTGACGGGGTTGAAGTGCGTGGCCCCTTCCAGCAGCTTGCGCTGCTTCTCGTTTTTCAAATCGGCTTGGGATTTTTCCACGATTTGTTTGGAAAGCGCGCCGTCCCGGTTCTTCACCCAAAAGGGCCCGCCGCCCGGTTCACCGACATTTTTGACCATGCCGCACACGCGCACAGGCCTGTCGAGCGCCCGGATCAAAAAGGCCTTCTGCTCCGCGCCAGATTGCGGCACCACGAAGCCCAGCGACTCCGCGAAAGCCGCGGCGTCTTTCAAAACCGCGGACGGAACTTCGGACACATTCAGGGCGCACAGCAATTCAAAAATCCGCTGCTGCATTTTGACGAGATAACCGCCGAGCAGCCGCTGCGCGTCGAGGACAGGCTGGCGCCGCCGGTCCGGCACGACGTTGTCGATGTTTTTAATGAAGACGATGTCCCCTTTCAGATCCTGAAGGTTTTCCAGCAAGGCGCCATGGCCCGCGGGCCGGAAATGCAGGCGGCCGTCCGCTTCGCGCACCGGACGGTTCTCCAAATCGACAGCGAGCGTGTCGGTCGAAGGTTTCTGATTGGAAAAGCCGACTTCGAGCCGCGCTCCGCCGGCCTGGCAGCGCGGCAGCACTTTCTGGACATGCTCGCGGATGCGGTCTTCGTGTTCCGGCGATACCGTAAAATGAAGGCGCACGTTCCCCTTGGCACCGGCCGCGTATTGCGAGGCTTCGACCAGATGTTCCTCGAAAGCCGAACGCTGAAAAGATCCATAGTCATGGAAAAGAATCAGGCCCTTGGGCTGATTGGCATAATCCAAGCCTTGAGACGTGAGAAGCCGTTCGAGCAGCGGAACGTACGCTTCTTTGCGAAGGCGCTCGGGATCCTTTCCGGCCTTGCGGCAAGACGCGGCAAGCTCTCCCCAAAACGCGAATTCGGCGGCATGCGCTGCGAATTCCGCAACCGCGCGGTCGTCGGATTTGTCCGCGCGCAATTCGGACGGCTTTTTTTCCGGAGTTTTGGCATCGCGGCCATAAACGCTCAGCAGGGACTTGAACATGCGGCTGGCCGCGCCGGAAGCCGGCACAAAAACCGTGACGCGGCCCGCCAGGCGTTCGCGTTCGTAAAGCGCGGAAAGCGCCGAGGCCTCGGCGGCGTTCACCGCTTCGATCCCTTTTCCCGGGACGCAGGGCGCGGCAAGCTCGACGAAGGGAAATCCATCAGTCAGCGCCTTGAGCTGGGAAGCCGCTCGGTCGGGAGAAACACCGCGGGCCTTGAGTTCTTTGAGGTCGTCCGCGGTCAGCAATGGAGATTCGGTTTTGGAAGAGTCCATGAAGATTTCAGGATATGGCGGGGCGTTTGATGTTGCCGTGATTTTCGAGAAGGTAACGGATTTCGTTCAGCAGGCTTTCCGGCTCGAACGGCTTGGACACGTACGCGTCGGCGAGCGCCTTTTCTTCCCCGACCTTGTCGCGAACCCAGGCGCTCAGGATGATGATGGGGATGTTTTTGAATGCCGCATACTGCGGGTCGCGCTTCAGGTCCTTGCACACCTGAAGCCCGTTTTTCTGCGGCATGGCCAGATCCAGGATGATGAGGTCCGGATTCGAGGCCTTGATTTTTTCCAGGGCCTGGACGCCGTCTTCGGCGGTCACGACGTCATAGTGATTCGACTTCAGGCGCGCCTCGACCATCTTGAGAATCGACTTTTCGTCGTCCGCCACCAAAATCTTGGCTTTCTTGCTCACGGATATCTCCTACGGTCTATTCATTTTCGGCCAGGGCCTGGAAATCCTCGATAAGCCCTTCCTCGCCCACCCTCACCTCGAGGTGGATGGGCCGGCAGCAGGTCTGGCAGTCGTACACGAACTTCTGCCGCCGCCCTTCGGTAAGGTCCACGGAAATGCTCATGGCCGCAAGGCAATAGGGGCATTCAAACTCCAAGGCATCTTCAAGCATGGCCGCCTCCTGGGTCCCTAGTATTGTAACTTATTTTCTATCAAGGATGAAGGGTTGCTATGCCGATAAACATGGAGTAAATTACTTAGGTAGTCCCGGCCCCTACAAGGGCGCCCGGAACCTCGACTTTCAAAATCCCGGAAAAGGAGAAGTTATGTTAGCGAAGGACCTCATGACTGAAACCGCCGTACTGGTTCACCGTGACATGCTCATCACGGATCTCGCGACCCTTCTCCGGGAAAAAAGAATCGGCGGCGTTCCTGTGGTCGACGAAAATAATAAAATCGTCGGCATCGTCACGGTGACGGATCTCTTCAACGTCATGAACATCGTACGCAAGGTGGGCGGCAAGAGGAACTGGTTTTCGAACTTCATGTTCAGCAAGAAGACCATGACGGTCAAAGAAATTTACACCCGCAAGATGTACAGCGTGCTCCCCGACACTCCGATCGAAGTCGTGGTCGGCCTCATGCTCGACAAAAACATCCATACGATTCCCGTGATGAATGAAGACCAGACCCTGCTGCACGGCGTCATCGGCCGCCACGACGTGACCTGCGCGGCGCTGGGCATTCTTCCCAAAGGCCATCCCCAGGCGGCAGCCTCTCCGGAAGCCAAAACGCCGGCGAAATAAGGGCTGCTTCTTCCCTCTTACTTCCGCTTGAATTGTCTTTCCAGCTCGGAAAATGTCTTCTTGAAAAAGGTAGGGCGCCCATGCGGGCACGAGAAGGGATTCTCGCACTGCGCGAGCCTTTCGAGGAGGGCCTGCAGCTGGACGGAAGTCAGCGCGTCATGCGCTTTCACGGATTGGCGCTTGCAGGCGATCAGCGCCGCTACATCCTCGCGGTGTTCTTCCAGCCGCGTCTTGACTTGTCCGTCTTCGCGTTCTTCGACGTAGGCCTTCAGAAATGCCAGAGGATCTTCCTTTTCGAGAATTGCCGGATAAGACCGGACCACGAAAGCCCGTTCCCCGAATTCCTCGATCTCGAAGCCCACCTTGCGCAACAGCGGCAGCGAACTTTGCAGAACTTCCACCTGGCGCGGGTGCAGCTCCAGGATCTCGTCCATCAGAAAGTTCTGCCTCGCGACAGGTCCTGCGCCGTCGAAATTCTTGAGCAGCGCCTCGAACATGACGCGCTCGTGGGCTGCGTGCTGATCGATCACCATGAACCCTTCTTCCGTTTCCGTGACGATGAATGTCGCGTGCACTTGGCCAAGGATTTTGGTGATCTTCAGCTGGTTGCGGATGGAAATCATGGGCTCGGGTTCCGCGGGACGCGCCTTGGCGGCCGGCGCGCCGGACATCACGGCAGGCTCTCCTACTTCCAGGATCGTGCCGAGCTCGGATTTATAAAGCGACACGGGATCGCTCTTGCCGGAAAATGCCGGGAGGCCCGCCGGGATTTCACCCGAAACCGGCTCTTTGAACGGGCGCAGCTCCGGGCTGATGTCCCCTTCCTCGATCAGCCTCTCGGCCACGACCTTCTTGATCAGGGATTTGACTTCGGATTCGTGCGAAAGCCGGACTTCCTGCTTCGTGGGATGCACGTTCACGTCGACTTTCGCGGGATCGAGCTCCAAAAACAAAACGGCCGCGGGAAATTGCCCGTGCATCAGAAGTCCGTGGTAGCCGGCCTGAAGCGCATGCGAAAGACCGATCGAGCGCACCCAGCGGCGGTTCACGAAGAAGCTCTGGCCCGAGCGGTTGGCGCGCGCCACGTACGGCTTGCCGATGAAGCCGTGGATCTTGATGCCCGGAACTTCGGCATCGAGACGCAAAAGATGTTTGGCCGTGTCGCCGCCCAGGACTTTTTCCGCGCGCGCCATGAAATCCGATGCCGGAGAAAGGTCCCAAATCGTTTTGCCCGAAGACTTGAACTGCACGCGCAGCGACGGGTAGGAAAGGGCGAAGTTCTGGACCACATCCATAACGTGCCCCATTTCCGTGGAATCGGTCTTGATGAATTTGCGGCGCGCGGGCGTATTGAAGAAAAGATCACGGATCTCGACCGATGTGCCGGGCGCGGCAGGCGCTTCTTTGACGTGCAGGATATGGCCGCCTTCGATCGCAATCTCCGTGGCCGCATTCGCTTTTGCAGGACGCGTGACGAGCTTGACACGCGAGACCGCGGCAATGCTCGGCAAGGCCTCCCCGCGGAAGCCATAAGACGCGATCGCGTCCAGGTCGGAGATATCCGTGATCTTGCTTGTCGCGTGGCGCTTGAAGGCCAGCTCCGCATCTTCGGCGTTCATGCCGCATCCGTTGTCGGCCACGCGGATGAAGCTGCGGCCGCCGTGATTGATCTCGACTTCGATGGCCGTAGCCCCCGCGTCCAGCGCATTTTCCAAAAGCTCCTTCACGATGGAGCTGGGGCGTTCGACGACTTCGCCGGCCGCGATTTTGTTGGCGATGTGCTCGGGAAGCACGCGGATAATGCCCATCACGCGCCGCCTTTCGAATCCGGCTTCAGCCGGTCTGTCCATTCCGCAAGCTTGTTGAGCGCCTGCAGCGGCGTGAGCCCTTCGACCGTCATGTTCCGGAGCTCTTCCAGGACGGGATGGTTTTGCTGCGACCATTCGAAAAGCGTTTGCTGGGTCTCGGCCTTCTTTTTGTTTCTCTTGCCTTCGATGATCTGCGTGGCTTCCGTGTTCTCGCTTTCAAGAACGTCGAGAATCTTGCGGGCGCGCTGGGTCACAACTTGGGGAATACCGGCCAGGCGCGCGACGTGGATGCCGTAGCTGCGGTCGGAGCCGCCTCGCACGACCTTGCGCAGGAAAATGATGTCGTCCTTGGTTTCCCGGACCGTGATGTTGTAGTTCTTGATGCTGGAAAAATGGTCTTCAAGCTGCGTGAGCTCGTGATAATGCGTCGCAAAAAGCGTGCGCGGACGATGCGTTCCCTGCACCAGGTATTCGCAGATGGCCCAGGCAATGCTCACGCCGTCGAACGTGGACGTGCCGCGCCCGACTTCATCGAGAATCAGAAGGCTGCGGGACGTCGCCTTTTGCAGGATGTTTGCGGTTTCCACCATCTCGACCATGAACGTGCTCTCGCCCGAGGCCAGGTCGTCACTCGCGCCGATGCGCGTGAAAATGCGGTCCACGAGCCCAATGCGCGCGCTTTTCGCGGGGACGTAAGAACCGATCTGCGCAAGGATCACGATCAGCCCAATCTGGCGGATGTAAGTGGATTTACCGGCCATATTCGGACCGGTCAGCACGACAAGCTGGTTTTCGGCGCTATCCAGAAACGCGTCATTCTCCACGAATTTCCCGGAAGGCAGCATGGCCTCGACCACGGGATGGCGGCCGCCTTCGATCATGAGTTCGCCGGTTTCGACGACCGTGGGCCGTACCCAGCGTTTGTTCAACGCGGTGATGGCCAGCGACGCCAGCGCATCCAGCACGCCGATGCCGCGCGACATGGCCTGCAGCGGCTGAAGCTCCTGCAGGATTGTTTCGCGGATCCGGCTGAAGATCTCGTATTCGAGCGCCTTGATCTTGTCCTGCGCCCCGGAAATTTTCTCGTCCCATTCTTTCAGTTCCGGCACCACAAAGCGCTCGGCATTCGCCAGCGTCTGGCGCCGGATGTAATCGGGCGGTACGAGGTGCAGACTGCCTTTACTGATCTCCAGCGCATAGCCGAACACCTGAGAATATTTGACCTTGAGCGTCTTGATGCCCGTGCGCTCGATTTCCCGCTGCTGGAATTCCAGGATCCAGGACTTGCCTTTCTGCGAAATCGCCTTCAGTTCGTCCAGCGCCGCGTCATAGCCGTCGCGGATCATTCCGCCCTCTTTCAGCGTAAGCGGCGGATTCTCGACGATCGAGCGGCCGATCAGCTCCGCAAGCTTCGGAAATGGATTCAGGACCTTGAGCACGTCGGCAAGGAGCACGTTGAAAAACCCCGCCAGCTGTTTCTGGATTTCAGGGACGCGCGTGAGGAAAAGCTGGAGGTTGAGCAGGTCGCGCGCATTGGCCACGCCGTAATTCAGGCGGCAAAGCGTGCGCTCCACGTCTTTCACGCCGCGCATGAGCTCGCGCAAAGCCTGCATGGCGTCCGCCTTCGCGGCCAGCTCCTGGACCGCGTCCTGGCGCTTCCCGATTTCCGCCGCGGAAAGCAGCGGATGCGTGATCCACTGATAAAGCGTGCGGCCGCCCATGGAAGTCAGCGTCTGGTCCACGGTGCCGAGCAAGGTCTCGGCGCCTTTTTTGCCCTGCTGTGTGGTGACGATCTCGAGGCTGCGCTGCGTGCTGCGTTCGAGCGCCAGGTATTCACTCGTGTCGAGCATGACCGGCACGCGCACGTGCCCGATCTGCGAGTGAAGATGATCGCGGAGATAATAAAGCACGGCGCCGGCCGCGGAAACCGCGAGCGGGCGGTCCGCGAAGGGAATGCTTTTTTCCGAAACCAGCTTGAACGATTCCTTCAAAAGCCGCGCGCCTTCGTCGCGTTCGAAAATCCAGTCGTCGTAGACCGTGACGCTGGCGCCGAGCCCCGTCTTCAAAAAACGCAGGAGGCTCTCGTCCTTGGCTGCGCCTGAAGGAAGGATTACTTCGCGCGGCGCGAGCAGCGTGAGGTCGCTCAGCATGCGCTCGGCCGGGATCTGGCGCACGTAAAATTCGCCGGTGCTGAGCTCGAGGTAAGCGAACGCGCATTGCGTGCCGTCCGCGACAAGGCAGGCCAGGTATTCCTGGCTGTTGGACTTGGCTTCGTCTTCCAGGTAAGTCGCCGGCGACACGATCCGGGTAATCTTTCTTTCCACGATGCCTTTCGCCGCTTTGGGATCACCGACCTGTTCGCAGATCGCCACTTTCAGGTTGTGTTCCAGCAGGACGCGGACATAGCCCTGGTAGGAATGGTAGGGCACGCCGCACATGGGAACGCGCCCGGCTTCGCCGCCTTCCCTTCCGGTCAGGGTAATGTCCAGGATCTCGGAAGCGCGCACGGCATCGTCAAGGAACATTTCATAGAAGTCGCCCAGACGGAAGAAGAGAATCGTATCCTTTGGAAGGGTTTTTTTGATGGAACGGTACTGCTCCATCATCGGAGACAACTTGAGATGCTCGATCGTGTCCTGGGGCATGGTAAGGTCCGTCATGAGGTTGGAGCATTATAGCCGAAGCCCAAGACCGGACAAAAGAACTTCTTTGAGGAAAATCAGCTGCCGAAGCCGGAAAGAATGAAATCGTGGAACTCGTCTTCGAAGGAATTGCGGAAGGCCTCGAGCGTTTCGACGAGAACGAGAATGGAACGGCTGAGAGCCGCGAGCGCGGCCTGGCGGCCGGACGCGGAAGCGGGCGCAGGAACAAGACGCTGGATCAGGCGGCCCGCGAGCACGGCGGATACCGACTCTTCTTCCGCATCATCGGGCGCGTAAAAATAATCGCTGAACGACGCAGCCAGGCCCGTCATCTTGGGTGTCTGGAAATTGGCCATCACGGCCTGAAAAAAAAGCTTACGCGTCACCGCGTCGTCGGCGCCCGCCTCCTGGCAGAGCGCGTCCCAGGCGCGGGCGGCCAGTGCCAGCTTGACCGGAAGGTATTCCAGCGCAAACTGGTCCTTGGAAATGCCGGCGAGGCCGGGATTATTCTGACGCATGAGCTCCAAAAGCGCGCCATGCTCCTGGTCGTCGTAGACCGTGGAAAGCATTTTTTGCGCCTGGGCTTTGAAATCGAGTTTGGGTTCCATGACTCAGGAAAAGTTAATAACCGCCGCCGACTTGCATGAGTTCGAGAAAAAGGATCAGGAACAAGGTGCCCGCCATCCATTCGAAGCTGGGCCGCACGACAAGAATCCCCAGGCCGCAAAACGCGTAAAAGCAGCCGATGGCCATGCTGCGGAGAACGCCCCAGTCCAGCAGGCTGCCGTAGGGATAGGCCATGGATCCGACGATCACCTTGAAAAAACCGAAAGCCACGAAGAAAAAACCCGCGAAATAATAGAATGCGTCCGTGTACTTGTCCAAACCCAGCGGGTCCGGGCCGTCCAGATTCTTCTTTTTAGCCGAGGGCTTGGGATGGTCTTCGTCGTCGGGCATAAACTATGTATCGTCAAAACCCTTTAATATTTTCGCGGAAAACTTCAGAGCTCCAGCCCTTTTCGTCAGAAGCCGCTTCGGCTGCGGCTCGCACCGTCTCAAGCGCTTCCGCCTGGACGCTGAGATCCAGGATCCACACCCCCCCGCCGTCCTTCACAAGCTTGGCCGTGATCGCGGCTTCACCTCCCATGAAAAGAGCCTTGGCATCGCAGACCAGAACTCCGTCCTCAGTATTGGAGGTATAACCGCATCCCCGCCATTCCTTCAACGGCCCCAGCCGGACCGCCGAGGCTTCGAAGAGCGCCCGCAGGTCTTCGTGGGGAATCCGCTTGGCGAGCTGAGGATGAATATGTTTCTCGAAAGACTCGAAGTCCCACTGGGTCAGGATGGCGACGAGCACTTCCTCCGGATTTTCGGGAGCGGTAACCACCGCGGCCTCGGAGGCGCGGTGCGCGGCAAAACGCTGGAACAAGATGTCGAATTGGCGGCGGACTCCGAACAAATACGCCACCAGACCCAGCGCGATCACCAGCAAAAAAACATAGCGCATCATGACGGGCTTGCGGACGTTTGGGGCGTTCTGCTGCGGAGATCACGGATTTGTTTCAAAGCCGCCTGGATTTTCAAGTCCAGGAGCTTCTCTCCCCGCTCTTCGCTGGCTCGCGTGGGATCGCCGGCCACGCCGGTCAGGAAAGAAAGCCCGCCGCCGTCGCGCTTGGCAAGATCGCGGCGCACGCCGCTCGGATCGACGGCCAGGAGTTCGGACGTATCGCGGATGCCCGCGTGTTTGCCGATGGATTCCATGGTCTCGCCCTGCGACTTCAGCCATTCGATCTGGCCGTTGCCGGGCCCGTAGTAATCCGAGACGTTGTAAATCTTCGTTCCCTGCGCCGCGAATTCCTTGCGCAGTTTCTGCGCGACGCGCTCCTGCGGTTCCTGGTTGTCGAAGCTGTCGCCCAGGAAATAGATTTCGCGGAAGCCTTTGGAGATGAGGCTGCGCGCCGCGTGCTCGAGGACCTGCTCGAAGACTTCCGGAGGAATGCTGATCGTTCCCGGGAATCGCATATGGCCTTCCCCCGGCTTGCCTTCCGGCACGTAGCCCAGGACCGGCGCGACCAGCGCGTCGCCGAGTTCCTGCGCGATTTTTTCCGACGTGACGCGGACAATCTTGTTGTGCTTGCCGAGCACCATGTGCGGGCCGTTCTGTTCCGTGCCGCCGGTGGGAAGAATCGCCGTCGTCATGCCGCGGTCGAGCGCCTGCTGCACCTCCACCCAGGTGAGGTCTTCGAGAAAGACCGAAGGAAGCTTCGCATCCGGTTTGGCGGCATGAGCGGTCTTGGCCCAGAAGGCGGGACCGCCGGCAAAGAGACGCGCGCCCCCGAAGGCAACGCCTGCCGCAACCGCCAAAGCGAAGATTGTTTTTTTCATACGGCGCTGCGGCGTTTTGTGAAAAGCCTGGCGGTTTTAACAAAAGGCAGGAAAAAAAGCCGGGCCAGCGAGTTGTACTCTTTTTCTTCTCCGTGCCGCAGCCCAAATTGAATGTCCATCTTGCGGTCCGGAATGCACAGGGTGCCGGCAGCCATGTCCCAGAACGAAAAAACGAATCCGATGTTCTTGTCCACGTGCTCCTTGGCCGCGCTGTGATGGATCTGATGCTGCGCGGGGCTGATGAACACCCGGCTCACGGCCGGGCCGTACGACAGCCAGACATGCGAATGACGGAGGTTGTAACCGAAAAGATAATAGCCGAACGTAAACAGGTTCACGCCCATCAGCATCGCGGGATGGCTTCCGCCCTGGAACACGAAATTCCACGCGGCATCAAAACCCCCGGCAAAAGCGCTGACCAGCGTCGCGGTCAGAATATCGTCCACCGGATGCATCCGGTACACCGTGATCGGCGTCAGCACTTCGGCCGAGTGGTGGACTTTGTGGAATTCCCAGAGCACCGGCACTTTGTGCTGGAGGTAATGCGCGAGAAAGATGCCGAAGTCCGCGACCATGAAAGCCGCGAGGCTGTATAGCACCGTGGCCGCCGCGCCCGGCGGCGCGGCAAGCGCGAGCGGCGCATGAATCTTGCCGAACGCGCCCGAAAAGAAATTCCGTACCGAATCGTCCGTGATCAGGAACGGGACGACGATGAGGAAGAAAAACATTTTGTAGACGAGGAAGTACGCATAATCCAGGACCGCCGAAGGATGAAGGTAAACGCTTTTCGGGAAGGCATAACCCCAGAAGCCGCCGCGGCCGCCCGTGCGAAGCGATGCGTCCAGAAGGAAGACGAAAAACGCGAGAAGGTAGGACGAAACCATGTAAAGCCAGTAAATCCGCTCGGACGGAGAAAACGGATGAAAAAGCGGAACGGCCGCGCCAATCCACAAACGGTGTAAGATTTCGTTCATGCCAAAAAGTATAACATAAGGTCAGGCCTCGGGTAACGGAGGGTCAGCGAGCAAGACGCCTGCGGCAGCGCGGGCATTCCACGAGCAGTTTCACGATCACCTCACGGCAATACGGGCACCGTTCGTAGCCTTCCGCAAGGCGGACGCGGCGGCGCATGTAAAAATGCCAAAGCTCGCGCAGGAATAAAAGCCCGGCGCTTGCCTTCAGCACGAGCGGCACGGCCTGGAAGCGCGAAAATCCGCCCGGCAGCCCGAATGCCAGATCAAAAAGCCAGACGCCGTAAGCCGCCCACACCGCGAGATAAAACATCACGAGGCTCCGCAGGAACGGGAGCGAAAAATCCGCGCCCATCAGCGAAGCCAAAGCAATGCCGATCAGGCCGCCGAAAATGACCGCGATAAAGCCCACGTTCATGACCTTGTCCTCGCGTGAAGGATGCCGGATGTATTCGGCCAGCGCGACAAACGGAATCCGGACCTGGATTTCTTTTTCGCGGCCCTTGAAAGAAACGCCGCGGCTTTCCAGGAGCGCATACACCACCCGCCTGAGCTTATGAAACTCATCCCACGAAAGGAAAGGCTTCTCGAATTCGGTATAAGTGCGGCTTCTCAGCAGGAAAGATTCAAACAACTTGTTGGCCTCGGGATCGCCGCGGGCGTTTTTCACGATCGCAAGGAGAAGGTAGGCGAAGGCATTGTCCGGATAATGATGGATCGAGGATTCCAGGAGCTGCTCCGATTCTTCCGGCGGCTGATGGCTGGCCATGCCGAGCGCGGCGCGGGCCATGTCCCGCACCGAATCGTTCATGGCCTTGAGCTTGTGCGGTCTTTTGGCGGCGACATCCTGGAGCTTCATGCCTGCGTGCGTGATGATTTCCGAAAATTCGCCGGCCCAATCCGGAGTCGGGTTCGGCATTTCGATGTTCGCGGTGGCGAGCAGGCAAAGCGAGAAAATAAAACCGCCCAGAAGCCGCGTCATCCCCGCCTTCCTTTCCAGACCGGCACGCTTTGGATGAGCTGCCGCGTGTACGGATCCGCGGGGCGGCCCAAAACCGCGGACGTCGCTCCCTGCTCCACGACTTTGCCGTGCCGCAGCACAACGACTTCTTCCGCGAGCTGGCTCACCAGCGCAAGGTCATGGGAAATAAAAAGCATGCCGCCGCGCAGCGAAGGCCGGATCTGTCGCAGGAGCTCCACGATCTGCGCCTGGACCGAAACGTCGAGCTGCGACGTGGGCTCGTCGAGGATCAAATATTCGGGCCGTACCACCAGCGCGCGGGCAAGGGCCACGCGCTGCCTCTCGCCTCCGCTCAACTCCGAGGGATAGCGCGACAAGTAATTTGACGGAAGATGAACCTGTTCCAGCGCGCGGAAGATCCGCTGCCGCCTTTCTCCGGACGATAATTCCTGGATGCCTTCCTGCAGGATCTTGTCCACTTTCCACAGAGGATCGAGCGAGAGATAGGGATTCTGGAAAATCATCTGGACGCGCCGGGCATAATCCCGGCGCCGCAGGCCGAACAGCGGACGGCCTTCGAGAAGGATTTCACCGGCCGTGGGACGACTTTGGCCGGTGAGCAGATGGGCCAGCGTAGTCTTCCCGGACCCGCTTTCCCCGACCAGCCCGGTCAGAACGCCCGCGCGCAACGGCAGCGACACCGCGTCCAGCGCCTGGAATTGCTTCCCGGCCCTGAAGAGGCTTCCGCGCACGCGAAAGGAACGGGTCACATTGTTGAGCTCGAAATAAGCGTCCGTCATGATTTCAGCGCCGGCACGGCCGCGACAAGCTTCGCCGTATAAAGCTGTTTCGGCCTTTCCATGATTTCTTCCGGCGTCCCGGTCTCCACGATTTTGCCGTCCTTCATCACCGCGAGGCGGTCGCAGAACGACGCCGCGAGAAGAACGTGGTGCGTGATGAAAAGAAAAGTCAGGCCCTGGCCGCGGATCTCGCCGAACAGTTTCATGATCTCGGCCTGCAGCGTCATGTCGAGCGACGACGTGGGTTCGTCCGCGATGAGGAGCTTCGGCCGCCTTAAAAGCGCCAGCGCGATCATCAGCCGCTGGCGCATGCCGCCGCTTAGCTCATGGGGGTAACTGCGCAGGCTGATATTTTCCAGCGGCAGATGCACTTTCTGCAGCGTCTCGGCGATTGTTTCCCTCGTGCCTCCGGCTTCTTTCAAATGGCTGCCGATGGAAAAAAGCGGGTCCAGCGATGACAGCGGGTCCTGCGGCACAAACGCGATATCTTCCGGACGCAGCGACGTTTCGAGCGTGCCCGCGGTCCTCATGCCGTTTTTATGGTTCAAAAGTCCGAGAAGTTCAAAGCCCAGCGTGCTTTTGCCGGCGCCGGATTCGCCGATGATGCCGAGGGCTTCATGCTCGCGGATGTCGAGATTCAAAGGCCCCACGGCCGCCTGCCCGCCTTTTTCCGTTTTATAAACAAGCTCCAGGCCGCGCGCCTGCACAAGATTTTTCACCCTGCCCCCTTTCCTTGTTTCATCGTGTCGCCCAGCACATTGAAGCTCCAGGCCGTGAGGCAGAGAAAAAGGCCGGGAAAAAGCGCCCACGGCCTCAAATAAAGGTGCGCGACCGAGAGCGATTCGCTGAGCAGGTTGCCCCAGCTGATGTCCGGTTCCTGGATGCCCAGGCCCAGGACGCTCAGCGCGGATTCGGTCATGATGTAAGACGGAATGGAAACGCTGAGCAGCACGAGAAGGTACGGCACCGTGTGCGGCAAAACGTGCCGGCAAAGAATATTTACATCCGAACGTCCCAGGATTTTCGCCGCCGGAATGAATTCGCTTTGTTTAAGCGAAAGCACAAGGCCGCGCACCACGCGGGCAATGCCGCCCCAGCCGATCAGGCTGAGGACGAGAATGGTCATCAGATAAACGTCACGCGAGCCCAGGGTGGGCGGAAGCGCGCTGCGGAGCGCCAGCAGGAAATAAAATCCCGGCACCATGATGAAGAACTCCGCGAGCCGCATGAGCACCGCGTCCGTCCGGCCGCCGTAATAGCCGGAAATCGCGCCGATCACCCATCCGGCGAGCGCCGCCAGCAGCGCTCCGAGAAAACCGATCGAAAGCGACACGCGTCCGCCGTAGAGAATGCGCGAAAATAAATCGCGGCCGCGGGAATCCGTGCCCAGGAGAAAAAGCCGGGCCGGCGCATCCACCTGAAGCCAGGGGCACAGGCCGAAACGAAGCGGGTATTTGCGGCTCGTGTCTTCGTCGTAGAAGCGCCGGTTGTTTTCATCAAAGCGCGGCGTGGTCGCATACAGAAACGGGCGGCTCCAATGACCCTGGACGTCGCGGAAATGGATCTTCGCCGGGGGATGGTACGGCAGTGTCCGGTTTTCGTCGTTGGGCGCATAAGGCGCGGCCCAGCGGGCGGCAGCGCCGAGAAAGATAATGCCGCCCAGAAAAAGCACCGCAAGCCATGAAGCGGTTCCGGCTTTCTTCATGATTTGCCCTCCAGACGGATGCGCGGATCGAGCGTCGCGAGAAGAATGTCCGCGATCAGGTTTCCGGCGACGAGCAGGACCGACAAGATCATCATGTTGCCGAGGACAAGGAACAAGTCCTGCGCGCGCACGGCCTGGAGCATCATGGAGCCCAGGCCGGGCCAGCCCGTGAAAATCTCGACCAGCGCCGCGCCGCTGAACAGCGCGGGCAGTTCCAGGCCGAAAAGCGTGATCATGGGATTGACGGCGTTGCGCGCCACGTGCTTATACAGGATGCTGCGTTCGGGCACCCGCAGCGTGCGCAGGTAAAAGACAAAGTCTTTTTCGGTCACGGTGAGCGTTTGGGCGCGCATGAACCGGAAGAGATACGCAAAGGACGAAAACGTGAGCACCGAAACCGGGATCACCATGTGGCTCAGCCGGTCCAGGATTTTGTGGCCGAAGGACAGGTCTTCATAGAGCGCGGACTCCATGCCTCCGAGCGGCAGGCGCGTCCACGTCGCGGCCGCGGCCATGAGGAGGAGGCAAAGGAAAAATCCAGGAATGGAAAGTCCCAGGTAGGCCATCAGCCGGCAGCTTTTGTCCAGCAGCCCTCCCCGCTTGAGCCCCGCGTTCAGCCCCAGCGCCACGGCCAGGAACCAGGCCAGTAAAAACGAAGTTCCGGTGAGCGCAAGCGTGTTCCAGAAACGGGAGGCCAGGAGGTTCAGCACCGGCTGCTTGTAAGAAAACGAATAGCCGAAATCCAGACGCAGGATGCTTTTCAGCCAGTGGCCGTATTGCATGAGCACGGGTTCATTCAAATGATAGAGCTCTTCGTAACGCTTGATGGTGTCCGGAGAAATCTGCGGGTTCAGGCGCAGGCTGTCGAAATAATTGCCCGGCACGTAATGCATGAGCACAAACGTCATGAGCGGCAAAAAGAAAACCAGCGGCAGCACGGCCAGGAATCGTTTGAAGAGGAACGATGAGAAGTTCATGCGGGCCTCTCCGCCACGTCGATTTCGTCGATTTCATAAAACGGCCCTTCCAGAGCGGACGCTTTGATGTTCATCAGCCGGCTGTTCACCGCATAAATCACTTCGGGCAGGACCGTATAAATGTGCGGCAGCTCCTCGGCCGCGATTTCCTGCCATTCGTCGTAGAGTTTTTTCCGCGCGTCTTTGTCGAGGATCTCGGAGGCCTGCTCGAAAATTGTGTCGATCCTTTGCTGGGACGGCGGCGGATTTTCTTTGCTTTCCCAAAAATGCAGGCTGCCGGTGGTGCGCCACACGTTGGCGCCGAAATGCGGGTCCGGCGCGCCGGTCAGTCCGATGAGGACCGCGTCCCAGTCCTGCGTGACCATGAGTTTCGAAACCAGCGCGTTGAAATCCAGCGCAAGAAGATGGACCTGGATGCCCAGCCGCGCGATATCTTCCCGGATCATCTGCGCGATTTTCAGGCGCTCGGGATTGTCCGCGTTGGTCAGAAGGACGAATTCGAGCGGTGTCCCTTCCGCGTCTTCGAGAATGCCGTCTTTATTCCGGTCTTCGAAGCCTTCTTCTTTCAGAAGGGAAAGTGCGGCCTGAGGATCGTAATCGTAGCAGTTCACGGCCGGGTTGTAGAAAACGGGCGTGGACGGGCTTTCCGGCGAACACTGCAGCGCGCCGAGCCGGTTGTAAATGATGTCGATCATGCTGGGCCGGTCCAGGCTGTGCGCCATGGCTTGGCGGAATTTTTTGTTTTGAAACCAGCGCTTCTTTGCCGGGTCCTTGGCGTTCTGGTTGAAGACCACGAAATTAGAGCCGAAGCCGGGTCCGGTTTTATAAAGGATAAAGCGTCCCTGCTTTTCCTTCTCTTTCAGGACCGGATAGTCGTCGCCGGTCACGCCGTACGCGTCGGTTTCGCCCTGGAGGAATTTGAGAAGCCGTCCTTCGGCGCTGGGGACCACGACCAGCATGATCCTGTCCACGCGAGGGAGCGCCTGCCCCTGGCTGTCTTTCCGCCAGTAGAAAGGATTGCGCACGAGTTCGATGCGCTCTCCGGACACGTAGCGTTTCAGGCGGTAAGGGCCCGTGCCCACGATGTGGTCCGGATTTTCATCCGTACCCCACGCGCTTGAAAACGTTCCGTCAGTTACGGATGGGGCAAGCGCATGTTTGGGCATGATGGCCTGGTTCAAGGCCAGGAGAAATGGCGCGAACGGAACCGGCAGCGTAAAGACGATCCGGTAAGGGCCTTCCTGCCGCACTTCGATCGGTTTGCCCTGCAGCGTGAAGATGTCGCGCGCCGGCGTCACGATCTTGGGATTGTAGATCAGATCCTTGAAAGTAAACAGGACGTCTTCC
This sequence comes from Verrucomicrobiia bacterium, assembly GCA_035495615.1. NCBI lineage: Bacteria > Pseudomonadati > Verrucomicrobiota > Verrucomicrobiia > Verrucomicrobiia bacterium. Next base: position 45,453 of record DATJFP010000020.1, read on the forward strand.
GCGGTAAAAGGCTCGCCGTCGGACCATTTCACGTCTTGCCGCAGATCGAAGGTCCAGACCAGGCCGTCCGCGGAAACGCTCCAGCGTTCGGCGAGAAGCGGCAGCACCTCGCCGGTCGCGGGATTGTAGCGGGTCAGGCCCTGGAAAAGAAATTGCGTGACCGCGGAGGACGTTGTTTCCTGCGCCACCATCTCATTAAAGGTCTTGGGATCGGAAGGGACTGAAAAGACCATGGTCTTGGGCGGCTTATCACCGGCAGCGGCTTGCGGGGCGGCAGGGGCGAGCAGGAAAAATCCCAAAACCACGGCGGCGGCGCGCGCTTTAGGCATCGAGGCCGATCCACAGCCGCGTGCGCGGCAGCGCGATAGATTGAAGCTTCGACGTCATTTTCTTTTCCTTTTTGTGCGAAACGTGGAAAAAACAGGCCTAGTGTAATACGCGACCGCGCGAAAAACAATCGCAAGACCCGCCGAAAAAATCCGGCCGGGAAAACGCCGTTGGAATTTATTTTTGCAAACCTTGATTTTTTTCTTGAAAAAAAGTTAAAAATAATCTAGAAGAAGCCGTAGATTAACTATCGGAATCACGTCACCCGTGTGTTCCGAGATTAATCAAAACGAAAAGGAGCCTTAAATGGCAGCTAAAAAGAAAGCCAAGAAAAAGAAGGCGACGAAGAAGCGCAAGTAACTTCTTTGTTATTTTCTTGTTGGAAAAAAGGCCTGGCGCAATGCCAGGCCTTTTTTTTGTCTTTTTGGGGATTGTGATTTAAGAACGCAGCGGGACTTCCTGGAGAACACCTTCCGCGGGGAGCACTTCCTTGAAACTCTTCCACACAACGCCGTCGAAAAGCAGGTTGGCCAGCGAAAGAAAGCCCATGGCCTGGTTCGGCGTCAGGTAATGCTTGGCCAGGTCCCCCGTCTTCCAGCTCACGGAATCGAGAAAGCCGTAAGAGATCTCGCCGGCGGTCGTCTCGCGTTTGGGGCGCAGCCCCATGCCTTCCATCTTCTTTAAATTTTCGACGGCCTCTTTCGGAAAGTAGATGGACGCGAGCATCGAGGCATAAGGCGTCACGATGTCGTCGCGCAATTCGCCGTAAGCCAGGTATTTCCCCTGCGGCGTCAGGCAGGACGACCAGCCCCATATAGGCGCGCCGATCTTCGTGGCGTGCTTGATCTGGTACGCGGCATAGGCCTTTTGCGAGTCCCCCATTTCCGTGCCCCGTTCATCGAGGAAAAGACCGGGCAGGTACTGGACGAAAAGCCCGCCTTCTTCCAACCCCGAAACGAAAAAAGTCTCACCTTCCATTTGCTGCATGGGACGGATGAGGCTGAACCAGTGGCTTTTGGGGACGAGCCCGCGCGCGATCATGTAATAGCTGAGCAGCCGGATCTCGGACGCGAAATGTTTGTAGTACCAGTGGCCCCAGGACTGATAAACCGCGAAGTCCTGGTTTTTCACGTTGTAGCCGCCTTTGAGCCAGCCGTTGCGGGGCTCGTACAGGCTTTTGAAATCCATGGCGACCAGCATCTTGCGGATGCGCGGCGCGATGTCGGCAAAAACGATTTCAGGGAATGTCGATTCCGCGACGAGAAGGCCGCCGACCAGAACCGAGACATGCGGGCCGTAAGTAAATTCGTCGCCGAAGGTCGGCTGCAGAGTCCGAATGAGCACCCACGGCCGGGGAAAGCCGCGCCATTTTTCGATCTTGTCGAGGCTGTCCAGGCACTGCGTGACGCGCTGCTCCGCTTCCTTGGCCGAGATCAGGCCGGTGCGGTAGGCGATCGACGTGGTCGCCAGGTAAAAACCGATGTTGGATAAAGACGTCGGCGGCTGGCGGTTGCTCGCATCGTAAGGCAGCCCCGTCAGTTTTTCCACGTGGTCGGCAATGTATTTCCAGGTGTCTTTGTAAACGCCGAGGAGATACGTCCTGTCGTCTTCGCTCAGCACCTGGGCGGGATTTTGCACGGCCTCGGCGAAAACCGGACGCGGCACGGAAAGAAAGAAAGAGGCCCCCATGGCCAGCAAACAAATCGGAACGGCGCGGCGTTTTTGTCTCATCGTTTCCTTCCCCTTCGTGTCTTTCGTTCCCGGTTCAAAGTCTCGCGGAATTCCCGCACGATCAAATGTTTGACCAGGTAATTAACGGCAAAATAAATCATCCAAATCAAAATGAAGCCGCGGAAGAAAAAGGACAGGTAAGGCTGAACGGGAGTTTCCGTGCGGGTATTCAGGTGAATGAAGCGCGAGTTTTCCCGGAGCGGGTTGGCCGTGGCGGGAGAACGGAGCGCCAGGACGCCCGTGTCTTTGGTCAGAATGCTTTTGAAATCTTCTTCATCGCGGGCGAGTAATTTCACATCCACGATCTTCCCGGTTAAAGGATTCAGGAATTGGTATTCGACGGTTTGAACGTCCGCGGGCTTCAGCGATAACGCCGCGGCAGCTCCTATGACGACCGACAGCGAGAAAGCAAACCCCAGAAAAAGCCTGTCTTTGTGAACCATGCTCCCGTTTCGAGGCCGGTGCCCGGACTCTTCCTCTCCTGGACTAAAAGGATACTAACAGGTGGCGGCGGTGCTCTTCAAGGCTTATCCGGGTCAGCCCCAAGAGGAGTCGGAATGCTGGGCCCGGACCACGTTCCCGTCCACGTCGACTTCCTTCCGGAGGATCTTTTTGTCTTTGCGGTAAGTCTCGATGTAAGCCAGAGCCCCGGTCTGCTCGTCGTAGCCCTTGGTTTCGCCTTCACGCAATCCGTCCCGGTACGTGCCTTCGGCCTGGATCTTTCCCGTGGGGTAAAACCATTTGGCAGGCCCCTGCAGCTGGCCCATGCGGTATTCGAGGACGGCCTTGGGTTTGGTCGTGGGATAATACTGCCGGTTGGTGCCGTGAATTTTACCTTTCACGTAGGTGGCCTGGGATTCCATGTTGCCGTTGTCGTAGTAGGATTTGTACTCGCCGTCTTTCTGGCCGTGGGTGTAATGGAGCTCTTCTTTGACTTTTCCGTTTTCGTAATAAGACGTCATTTTGCCGTGCAGCTTGCCGTCCTCGTAGTTGGTCTGCGCCATCAGCTTGCCGCTTTTGTAATATTCCTTGTGCAGGCCATCCTTTTTCGCGCATCCATGAAAAAGAAAAGCCGCAGCGAGAAACGTTACGGAAAAAATCCTGCGCATCATGCCTCCCCCAGCAGATAACGACCCGTCGGCTTCCACTCCGGGACCGGCCCTTCCGTTTTCATGACGGACAAGCTCTCGATCGGAACCCGGACCGGAAATTTCAAAGCCGGAAACTTTTCTTTGAATTCGATCCCTTCGCCGTAGGCAAGGCTGAGATGCGGGTCATACGAAGCGTCGGGCATTTGAAAGAGTTTTACGGCCATGTCCCGTGCGGCCCTGAGCCAGGCCATCGGCTGCGGCCGCGCCAGGAACAACGCTTTAAAATAAGCGGCGCTCGTTTCACATCCTTCGAAAGTTAATTCGCAAGGCTTAAGCCCCGCGCTGAGCGCCTTGGCTTTGGAAAGGACCTCTTTTTCCGGGAGCAGGATTTGTCCTGCGAGCGTCACGTGGGGTTCGAAGACAGGGGTTTGGAAGGCCGAACTCAGGGAGCGGATAAGGCCGGAAAAAAAAGATTGGGCAGGGTCTGCCGGATCCAGCCAAAGGGAATAGCCCCGGAGGCGGTTCATCCCTTTTTCTTTTTGGGTGCCGGCTTGCAGACTTCCGGGGACTTGCAGCTCTCGGGCCCGCAGCCGCCTTGGGGGGCGGGAGCGTCCTTGCTTGCCGCTTCCTTATATTTAGAAGAACGGTAGTCGGTCTGATAGAACCCCGAGCCCTTAAAAATGATCCCCGCGCCCCCGCCGATAAGACGTTTCACCTTCTTTTTGCAGGCCGGGCATTTTTTGAGGGGCTCGGCCTTGATCGACTGGAACTGTTCAAACCGGTGACCGCAGGACTCGCAAAGGTATTCGTAAGTCGGCATGAGAATCTCCCTTAAAGAGGGATTATTATATTTTTAAACGATAAACCTGCAATTGAAAATCGCTGCCGGGATTGGACCGGGATCAGTTCAAGGAAGGGAAACGCCGAATTTGCGGGCCAATTCCTGTTTCTGCATGTCATGGACTTTTTGGAGTTCGTTTTTCAAATCGGCCATTTCTTCATCGGACATGCCATGCATCTTGGCGAAGAGAGGATTGCATTTTTTCTTCATTTCTTCTTGCTGGGCCTGCGTCAGCCGCTGGAGTTCCGCCTCGAATTGCTTCTGGGCTTCCACATCATTTGCCATAGAGTCTCCTTAAAGCGATAGGTTTAGGGATGAGGTTTTGATAAAAAGTATACTTAATTGTTAGGCGGAGATCAAAGGAGGAGAAAGAATTTTGCCAAGAATTTAAAATAGAAAATGTAGGAAAATCCCTGACAGATGGGCACAAGTGACGAAAAGGAAAGGAGTTAAAAGATTAAAAAAGGGCCGGCGAGCCCTGTTCCTGCGGGTAGGTCTGGCGGGCGCTGCGGACAAAGATCTCAAACCAGAGATTGTCGACGTAATCCTGAACCACGTCCCGGGATTCATGGAAACGCTGCTGGATTTTCACGGAGAGAAGGTCGAAATCGTTGATGCAAAGATCGATTTCGTCGTCTTGGAGGTCTTCCCAGCGTTCTTTCAGGCGGGCTTTGAATTTTTCCCAGAACTGACTGTGTTTTTTGGGCATTTCGGACTGCTTTTCTCTTACGAAACAGATGAAAACGTCAGGCAATTTCACAAAAAGCATGGCATTATACAAATCGAATTTAAAAAAAACAAGCAAAATGATACTGCCCGCCTTGATTGACAAAGGCCGGGGCCGTTGTTATACTCACCCGACTATGACATCCACGGTAGGAGAACTCGCCCACTTCGTAGGCGGCACGGTCATCGGCGACCCCCACATCCGGATCGAAGGCATCACCAACAGCGAAACTCCCCGGAAAGCCTACATTACCTTTGCTCAGACTCCGGTTCTGGCCCAGAAGCTCGAATCTTCGGAGATCGACTGCCTGATCGTTCCCAGAAGCGTCACAACCTCCGCCAAGACGCTCATCCAGGTCGACGAGCCCAAGCTGGCCTGGGCCAGGCTTTTAGAGAAATTCTTTCCTCCCCGCACTTATCCCGGGACTGTTTCCGAACAAGCCTTTGTGTCCCCTTCCGCCCAAATCGGCAAGGGCGTCACGGTGGAACCCTTCGCGTACATCGGGGATCATGCGGTGATCGGAGACAACGTCGTGATCCGCGCCCAATGCTATGTGGACAGAAACTGCCAAGTCGGCGCGGGCACGGTCCTGCATTCCGGAGTGAAACTCTATCATGACACCGTGCTGGGCAAGAACGTCGTCATCCATGCGAGTTCGGTCATCGGCGCGGACGGTTTCGGTTACGTATCCACGATGCAGGGACAGCAGAAAATCCCGCAGGTCGGCAATGTCGTCCTCGAAGACAACGTCGAGATCGGCGCCTGCGCGACCATCGACCGCGCCACGATCGGCTCAACCCGCATCGGAGAAGGCTCTAAAATCGACAACATGGTCCAGGTCGGCCACAATGTGAGCATCGGAAAGCACACCGTGATTTCAGCCCAGACCGGCATTTCCGGAAGCACCAAGATCGGAAATCACGTGACCGTGGGAGGCAAGGCCGGTTTCGGAGATCATGTCGAAATCGGAGATTGGACCATGGTGGGCGCCGGTTCGGGTTTTCCCAGCGGCAAGAAAGTCCCGGCCAAACAAGTCTTTTTCGGCGAACCCGCCCGCCCTTACGCCGAAGCCCGCCGGCAGATTGCCGCGCAGCTCCGTTCCGCGGAAATGCTCGAGGAAATCAAGGCCTTGAGGAAGCGGCTCGAAGAGTTGGAAAATAAGTCCGCCCAGGACGCGAAAGCTTAACCCTTTTTCCCGATCAGGCTCAGAAATTCCGCCCGCGCCCGGTCGCATTCGCGGAAACTTCCGAGCATCGCGCTCGTCATCGTGTACGAATTGGTCTGCTCCACCCCGCGCATAGCCATGCAAAGATGGAGAGCTTCGATCACGACGCCGACCCCCCGCGGATTCAAGGCCTTCATGAGGGCATCAGCGATCTGGCTCGTCAGCCTTTCCTGCACCTGCAGCCGCTTGGCAAAGATCTCGACGACGCGCGGGATCTTGCTCAGCCCCAGGATTTTTCCATTCGGAATGTAGGCGACATGCGCCTTGCCGTAAAACGGCAGCATGTGGTGCTCGCAGAGGGAAAAAAGCGTGATGTCTTTCACCACGACCATCTCGTCGTAAGGTTCCGCAAAAATCGCCTCGTTCAGCACCTTGTCCAAATCGTAGTCGTAGCCTTGCGTCAGAAAAGACAGGGCCTCCGCCACCCGCCGGGGCGTCTTGGCAAGGCCTTCCCGAGACGGGTCCTCGCCCAAATTCTGCAGCAGTTCGTGAACAAGCTCCTGCATGCGGGCTATTTTTTCCGCGTCTTTCGCTACTTTCAATTCATGAGGAAAATAAACGGGATCGTGATCCGAATTCATGACGGAACCTCCGCTTTTCGAAGTTTGCCGGCGAGCAGATCTGCCGCATGCCTGAAGGCCCTGCTGACCTCCAGGTCCGGATCGACCGCGGTGACGGGTTTGCCGGCGTCACCGCCGATGCGCACTTGGGGGTCCAGCGGCACCGAGCCTAAAAAAGGAACTTCAAACTGGGCCGCGGCTTTTTCTCCGCCGCCCTTGCCGAAAATCTCGCCGCTCATGTTTTCCACGACGCCGAGGATCGGAACCTCGGTCTTGCGGAACATGAGCACGCCTTTGCGTACGTCCATCAGCGCGACTTCCTGCGGCGTCGTGACGATGACGGCCCCGGTCAGCGGTACGGTCTGGACGAGCGAAAGCTGGACATCGCCCGTGCCGGGCGGCAGATCGACGAAAAGGAAATCAAGCTCGCCCCAATCGACTTTCTGCAGGAATTGCGTGACCGCACTGTGCAGCATGGGCCCGCGCCAGACCATGGGCTGGTCGGCCGGAACAAGAACGCCCATCGAGATCATCTTGATGCCGTACGCTTCGAGGGGAATGAGTTTGTTTTCGCTGCTCACCTGCGGGCGGGCATCCGCGGACACGCCCAGCATCAGCGGAACATTCGGCCCGTAAATGTCGCCATCCATGAGGCCTACGCGGTAGCCCAGATTTTTGAAGGCAAGCGCCAGATTAACGGAAGCCGTGGTCTTGCCCACGCCACCTTTGCCGCTGGCCACGGCGATGATGTGCTTGATGCCCGGAATGGGAAATTTCGCGGCGAAAGGCGTGCCGGCTTTTGTCGCGGCCGCGAACTGCACGGTCACGTCCTCCACGCCCTTCAAACTCATCAGGCTGTCGCGGACGGCCTTTTTCAAACTCTCGCGAAAAGTCGCAGACGGCGACGTCACCTCAAGCTGGACAAACACCTTGCTGCCTTCGAACTGGACGTCACGCACCATGCCGAGCGCGACAATGTCCCGCTTGAGCTCAGGGTCCATGACTGCTTTGAGCGCCGTTAAAATTTCATCCCGTGTCATCTGCATCCTCTTACAAAGCTGCCTTGTTGGAATTAAGCCGCGATCCGCGATCAACTTCCTTGAAATAATCCAGCGTCTCGCGGATGATCTTGACGACGTCCTGGATGTCGTGCTCGGTCGTGAAACGGCCAAAGCTGAAACGGAGGGAAGAATTGGCTTCTTCGTCCGTAAGCCCCATGGCTTTCAGGACGTGAGAAGGTTCCGGCGAACCGCTCATGCATGCGGATCCGCTGGAAACGCAGACTCCCCGCTGGTCCAGCGCCATCATGAACGCTTCCGCGTCCATGCCCGGGAAGCGGAGATTGCTGGTCGTGGGCAGCCGGCGCGTCAGGTCCCCATTCACGACCGCGTGAAACTGCGAACAAAGCGTCTCTTCGAAAGAAGCGCGCAGTTTCTTGAGGCGTTCGATTTCTTTCGGCAGGTCCGAAAGCGCAAGCTCGCAGGCCGCTCCGAGCCCCACGATGCCAGCCACGTTTTCGGTGCCGGCCCGGCGCCCCCGCTCCTGCCCGCCGCCCATCAAAAAAGGCTGAAAGGGCGTTCCCTGGCGCACGTAAAGCGCGCCGACGCCTTTGGGGCCGTAGAGCTTGTGCGCGGAAAGCGAGAGAAAATCAACCGGGCTCTGCTTGACGTTGAGAAGGTATTTGCCCACGGCTTGCACGGCGTCGACATGAAAAAGAGCCCCGCGTTCTTTGACCAGCGCGCCGATTTCGTCGATCGGGAAAAGCGCGCCCGTTTCGTTGTTGGCAAGCATCAGGGAAACAATGGCCGTCTTGTCGTCGAGCACGCGGCGCAGCTCATCGATCAGCAAAAATCCCTGAGCGCTCACGCCGACTTCTACGACGTCATAACCTTTTTTCGCCAGGAAACGGCAAAGCTTGCGGATGCTGGAATGCTCCACGGCGCTTGTCACGATCCTGCGTTTTTCCGGCGCCGTCGCCAGGGCGGAAAGGATGGCCGCATTGTTACTCTCGCTCCCGCAGCTGGTGAAGATGATCTCCCGTTCGTCAGCGGCTCCGAGCAGTGCGGCAGTCATGGCCCGGGATTCGCGTAAGGCCTTGGCCGGCCCACGCCCGCGATGATGCAGGCTGGAAGGATTTCCGTATTCCGATTTCAGAAACGGCTCCATCTTGCGCCAAACAGCTTCGGCCAAGGGAGTCGTCGCATTGTTGTCCAGGTAGTAGGTTTTCATAAGGAAGCGGGGCTGAACCGTTTTTGTTTTTCTTAACCCTTGTAACCAATGGGGTTAGGATTGACCTGAAGAATTTAAACCATCATTATGCCATGCGCTCCGGCAATGTCAAGCCTGGGGGCACTCTAGGCGGCGGGAGGGGCTTTTTGCGTAAGAAGATTTTCGAATTCCTGCGAGGAGGCTTCGGCCATGAGAGGATAGAGATCGCGCCACTTTGAGGCGGCGGGATTGAGATCCAAGGCCCGGGCATAGTAACGAAGGGCAAGCGCTTTGAATTTCGCGGCCTGTTCCGCCGCCGAGGCCATGGCCGCATCCATGTAAAAGGCCGCCGCCGTCATTTCTCCCTGATAAAAGTCCGGCAGCCTCTCCTGCATCAGTTCGATGGAGCGGTTCACGCCCTGCAGGTCGCCGCTCGACAAGAACATCTCGGCACGCTTGCGGTATGAGTTGAGATTGAAAGGATCGCGGCGAATGGCTTCATCCAGGGCGCTCAAGGCTTTCTTGAAGACCTCGGGATCCTTCTTTTGCGCATAGTCCGCGTAATAGCGGAAAGCGATTTGCCGCGGATAATTCGGATTGGTCGGATCCATCTGCATGGCGCGGGACAGCACGGCAATGTCATCCGAATGCCCTGCCGTAAAAAAAGCCATGACCTGCATTACGGTAAAAACGGTCACCGGCAAAGAAAGCGCGAAGAGCACCAAGGGCACGCCTAATTTCGCTTTAGATTGCGGCTGGATCACCGCTTCTTCCTGGGTTTCCAGCGTTTCGAGATGAATGCACGCCGCTCCGGCCGCCAGCATGGCGCAGAGCATGACGAACAGGGCTTCGACGTACAGCGTCGGATCGACCATGGAATGCGCCATGTAAGAGGCAAGCGTCGACAACGAAGCGAGGATCGTGTAGGAAATAAAACAGCTGGACGTCTTGAAAGCCGTGCGCAATCCTTTCAGCAGCAGGAGCAAAAAGCCTCCCATCAAAAAAAGCATGCCGGGAACTCCCATTTCCGCCCAGAGCCACAGGAAATCATTATAGGAACGCATGGGAAAAGCCGTGAACGGCGGCTCGTGAAACAAAAGCCATCCCATCTGAAAATTGCCCAGCCCCACTCCGAACCAGCCTTTGATTCGGACAAGCTGCCAGCTGGCGCCCATCGTCATGCTGCGCACCCCCATGGTCTGGACTTCCGTGCCCCATGTTTCCTTAAGGGTCCCCAGCTCCCGAACCACGTCCTTCAAGCCAAGCGCGCTGACAAAAAGGATCGCTATGACAAACACAAATGCCAAAAATTTGACCGGGCCACGCTTCCTGTGCTGGGAGAGATAAAAATTCACAAAATAAAAGGCAAGTGCGACGAAGAACGAAAGAATGCCGGCGCGCGATTTCGTAAAAAGCACGGCGGCTAGCAGCACGCAGGCACAGCAGAGCTGAAGAATGATCTCGCTGTAAGCTTTTCCGGGATCGGAATGATTGAGTTTGCGGCGGTAGTTATAAAAAATCAGCGACAGCGCGACGAAAAATCCGGGGATGAAAAGGTCCACGAGATTGTTCGGCTGCAGGCTGATGCCGCTGAGCGGCCCGAGATAGCTCAACAGCGGAAAAGGCGGCTGAATCTTTTCCACGGATACGCCTGATGTGTAGAAGATGTAAATAAAGTAGACCGCGAGCAGGGTGGAAGAAAAAAGCAGGTACTTCAGGAAAAAAGCAAGCTCTTCGCGGCTTGTAAACGTTTCCAGAGCCACGGCGTAAACGATGACCCCGGTCGCGAGGAGGCCGAAAAAAGAGAACCAGTTTGACCAGGCGGACGGGATTTCAAAAAGCGGAAAACCCAGCGCGATACCCGCCTGCTGCAGCGTCAGCCACAAGAGCAGCGCGGCAAAGCTGCCCAGCAGCAGCGAAGGATGGACGCGTTTTCTTTCCGCCACGCGCAGCAGGAAGTAAAGAAGCAGAACGATTCCGGAAACAAAATGGAGCCCGTTTGAAGCGAGAAACGACAGGTTGCCCAGGGAGAGAAGGACCGCGGTGACGACAAGGCAGAGATAAATTCTGAAGACGCCGCGGATCAGGGGGGCTGACCACGCCATCAATCCCCTCCGTCCGACCGCCTGTAATAGCGCGTGTACGTATGATAGTAATGCTTGGAGTAGCCGCCTAGGCGCTCCTTGTCCATGTCCACCTGATTCAGAACGACCCCGATGATCTTGATGCCGGACTTGTCGAGCTGCGGCATGGTCTTTTTGATCAGGTCGGAAGGCGTTTTTCCTGCCGCCACGACCAGGATGACATGTCCGATGAGATTGCCGATGACGTAGGTGTCTCCGATGCCCGTAAGCGGCGGGCAGTCGATGATGATGCGGTCGAATCTTTTGCGGGCCTCCTCCAGAAACTGCTTCATGCGTTCCGAGCCGAGAATTTCGGAAGGATTCGGCGAGATCGGGCCGCTGGGAATAATGGTCAGATTTTCGACGAAAGACTGCTTCGTCACCGACTCGAAGGAAACACTGCTCGTCAGATAGTTGGAAAGCCCGGTGGCATTGTCGAGGCGGAAGCTGCGGTGCACGACCGGCCGCCTCAAGTCCGCGTCGACGAGCAGCGTCTTGTTGCCGTCCAGCGCGAGAGACGCCGCGATGTTGTGGTTGACGAAGGACTTTCCTTCGTGCGGCAGGCAGCTCGTGAGGACGAGGTTTTTCAGAGATTCCGGCGGCGCGGAAAAGTTGATGGCCACGCGGAGATACCGGAAGGATTCCGTGATTTCCGCATGCTTTTCATGGTAAACGACGATCGATTTCTCATCGTAAAGCAGCTGCTTGCCTTTCAACAGCGGAACCGGCCCCAAAAAGGGCAGCATGACGCCCTTGCGCTCCAGGTCTTCGAGCGCATGGATGGTATCGTCGAAATAATCCAGAAGGAAGATCAGCAGGAAGCTCAGGAAAAGTTCTCCGACCGCCACGATCAGAATCATTTTCACCCGGTCCGGGCCGATGGGCGCCACCGGAGGAGACGCCTCTTCGATGACGCGGCCGTGGCTGGTCTGGAGGGTTCCCTGGGCGCGGGCCTTCAAGCCTTCGATGATTCTCTTCTTCTCGGCATCGATGCTTTCTTCCAGGAATTTCAGCGTGGAACGCGCCTTGATGATCTTGGGGTGCTTCTCGCGGTATTGCTTGAGCAGCAATTTCAATTCCGATTCCAGCGCGCTCTTTCTTTCCTTGAGCCCGCGGATGGTCGGGTCGGTCTGGATGGTGGGAAGGCTCTCGATCAGTTCTTCCCTGTTGAGCTGGCGCACATTGCCGAAGGGATCTTCGATGGAAATAACGTCCGAATCCGCCCCTCCCTGCTGGGGAAGCCAGGCCAGCAGCTCCTTGGAATAATAAAGGGAGTCTTCGAAGTTTTTCCGGATGTAGGCGCGCGCCACAGCGTTGGCGACGTTGGCCGAAAGACGGGCTTCGGCGGTAATCACCTGGATGTTGAAAAGGCGGCTTTGCTTGATGCGGCTGACTGTCAGCATGCCGCGGATTTTGGCCACAATGGCGTCTTCGTCGTCGTTTTCGAAATAATGAGTGAGCTTCAGATCATTGATGACCTGGCGCAGGACGGTCGGCCCGGTGAGGATCTCGAGCTGAGTCTTGTAGTAATCTTCGGACCAGCTCTCGGCGGACATGTCCTTATCGACGCTCTCGTCCATGGCCGGATTGGGCGGGCGCTCGATAATGATCTGGGCCGCGGCAAGATATTTGTCGGGAATCTTGGCGACATAGATCGTCGTGAGCGTGACCGTGATCAGGAAGAACGTGATCACGATGTAAAAGTATTTTTTGAACAGGTAAAAGTAATATTTATAATCGAACGGCTTTTCCAGATCGTCTGGATAACCGCCGTACGTTCCGGGCACCCGGATGTAATTGCTCATATCAAACCGACCATCCGTTAAAATCTGCTTTCACTGACATTGATGATGTCGTTGGCTTTGATTTCTATATCGGCAGAATTGCCGCTGATGATCTCCTCGGCATTCGCATCCAGCGTTTCGCCCGTGCTTTTCCGCACGATCTTGATCTTCTTGATGTTGGCGATGTCGGAAAATCCGCCTGCCAGAGAGATTGCCTTGAGCAGCGTCAGCTTCTTGGATCCGGGAGGAAATTCATACGTCCCCGGCTTGAGAACCTGCCCCAGCACCACGAAAGAGCTCGCCTGGTAGGCCAGCACTTCGATGACGACTTGAGGATTCACGATATATTCGTTGTTCAGGAGGTCCGCGATCGCATTTTCCGCGTCCGGCACTTTTTTTCCCGCCACGCCGATTTTCCCCAGGAGCGGCAGCGTGATGTTGCCTTCGCTGCTGATTTCGGCCGTTCCGCCTTTGAGGTATTCGTCTTCCGGATAAATTTTGATGTTCAATTTGTCGCCCGGCTGCAGGATGTAAGACTCGTCCACTTTGGCCCCCTCGTCGTCGGCCGCGCCGGCGGAGGAAACGGCCAAAAAAAGAAGCACGGCCATGCTCAGCCCGATCCGTCCCCAGAATCTCGTTTTCATAAATACTCCTAAAAGGTCATATTGACGCCCGTCATCAGCGTGTGGGCTACATAGGTATCGGCGGTTTCGTCGCCTGTCCGGAAAGCAAAAGTATACCGGAGGCGGTACTGGATCCATTTCGCGATCATGTAATTGAAGGTCAGCGAGATCGGAAAGGAAAGCTGACGCGTCTCATTGTCCTCGTCCCCCGTCTTGGATACCTTGTTGCGGAAATGGGAAAATCCCACGTCTGCGATGGCCGTCAGCTTGCGGTTCAGCCGGGTGTTCAAGGAGATGCTGATGTTGTCGTGAGTGAAATGCTCATCGGATTTCGTCGCGGTCACGCTCTCTTCGTTCGGCGAATTCGAAGTGCTGTTCTGGATCGACCGGATCGCCTGGAACGTGAGCTGGCTCTTGGGCGTCAGCTGCAGGATGTACCCCGTCCCGAGCTTGATCGTGTTGATGGCCGCCGTGTCCAGGGAGCGCGGCGTCTGATGGCTGAAAGCGAAATCAAAGCTGATGGAAGATTTCCGTGTCACCCGCCCGAAATACCCCATATGCACTTCATGGCTGTTGGAATCGCCCGTCTTGCTGCGGATGCGGCTCGCCCCGAAACTGTAGCCGAGCGCCACACGGCTTTTCGGCGTGAAATTCCAAAACGCGCTCGGCGACATGAGCACGTCCCACTGGGAGTCCTGATCGGAGGCTTCACTCGTAAAAAGGCGTTTCGTGGCATTAAATTCCGTGTTCACGGAAAGCTTCCTGGAAACCACGTAATTGAACGCGGTGTCCTGATTGGAATCCCAGCGGACTTTCTTTCCGTCGATTTCGATGGTCTTGCTGCTGTGCCGGGCGAGTCTGGAGTTGACCGAATGCGTTATTTTTTTGAAATACTTCCGGCGGTAGCGGATCCTTTCCTCGACCTGCAGAAAATCGCTGATGGGGAAATTCATGTTCCACTGCTTGCCGACGCGCGCTTCCGAACGGAGATCGGTCTTTTTCCCGCCGAGATCCACTTCGGCGAAGCCGATAGTATCGAAGACGGAATCGCTTTCCTGCTGCCGCGCCGGACGCCTCTGGATATTGCTGTCGTAGGTGTATTGGCCGTCCAGACCGAATTTCAGCCGGTCGCGTTTCGGCATGCGCAGGAGCTGCGTCTTCAGATCTTCCAGGTCCTTGGTGTAAGACTCCATATTCTCGGAAGGGACGTTCCCCTGCATGTCCTGCAGCATGCGGAGCTGCTTTTCTTTCTCTTCGGCCATCAGATTTTCGTGGAAATCTTTCACGTCCTGGTCCCTGATTTCGTCAAATCGCTCGGCCTGGCCCACGACGGCCCAGGCCCGCTGGGGCCCCGAGAGGATCGCCTGGATGACATAAAGGCCGCAGAGCAGGGCCCGGCATACCCGCGGCGGAAAATAAAGCCGCATCCTCCGATAAGACGGCCGCGGATGCAAAATATTTGCTCCTAAAACCCCTGGGATTTTTTTTCCGGAGGATCCGGAAAAGGTTCCCGGCATGAGCGGATCCTGCGGCAGGCCGTTCTTCGCAAAATTCCGGGAGACGCAACGTTGCATTACCCACCCAGACTGCTCGTTTGGGGCGCATCGTTTTGCGCCATGAGGGACAAGTTCAACTTGGCATCTTTGAATTCGGAATTGATGTCCAAGGCTTCTTCGAATTTTTGCCGGGCACCGTCTTTGTCTCCCAGCCACCAGCGCGCACAGCCGATGTTATTCAGAATTTTTTGCCGCATGATGTTATTGTGGCCCTCAAAGGTTGTCTCCAGCTCATCCAGCAAATCCAGCGCGTCCTGATAGCGCTCCTTGACGATATAGAGTCCCGCGAGATTGAACTTCGCGGGAATGTAACTCGGGTCTTTCTCCAGCGCATTTTTATAGAGGCCGATGGCCTGGTCATAGTCGGACTGATAAGCGACGACGTAGGCCAGCACTCCGGTTGTAAATTGGTCCGGCAAAATCTTATATCCCAGCGACGCGTGCTCCCGGGCGGAATAAAGATCCGTCAAAAGCACATACGTCGTGGCCAGGCCCGCCTGCGCCCAGGCGTCTTTAGGATCCTGAGTCACTTTTTTTTTAAAAAGCTCGAGCGCTTCGTAGACCTTGCCGTCTTTCAGCTGATAAAAACCCATGTCCCTCAGATCCACTTCGGAAGCATTTTTAAATGCGGACTTCAAGTCCGTCACGTCGCCATAAGCCGACAGATTGCTTCCGGCCCGCCGGAGATGTTCCGCCCCCTTTTCCGCGTCCTTTAAATCAAAATAATAAATGACGGCCTGTTCGGAATCCGCCAGTGCGGCCCAGGCTTCGCGGGAAGCCTTTTGGGCGCTTTTCTGGTCCTGGGCGGGCGCCTTGGAAGAAATTTTTTCGTAATAAGAAAGCGCTTTCTGCGAATCGTTTTTCTGGTAATAAATATCCGCGAGCTGCGCGTCCAGGCTCAGCCCCATTTCTTCTCCGAGATCTCCTTCTTCGGACAGTTTGAGCAGGACACTCGCGCCCTGGTCGTACTGGGCCTGGAGCTTATAGATCCATCCCAGATAAAAACGCGCCTTGAGCCGTATCTTTTCGTCCGGGGCATTTTCGAGCAGCTTGAATATTTCCTGCGCGCGCTGGAGCGAATAAGAGTGGAGGTATTGGAGCCCGAGCTGCAGCCTGATTTTGTCGGCTTCAGGCCCCTCTCCCTGCGTAGCCAAAAGATTTTCGAGCTGCGCGATCTCGACGTCGCGTTTCTTCAGGTCCTCGATTTTTTTCAGCAGATTGGAGGCGAGCTCGTACTCCTCCATGCCTGCGTTCCCCATGGCCAGGCCGCGGAGCAGCCTCTCCGCTTCATGATATTTTTTCTGCTTGATCAGGATGTGCGAGAGATTAAGTGCGACAAAGGAGTTTTCCGGATGGTCGGGATAAAATTTCAGGAAGCGGCGGTACAAATCCGCGGCGGCGTCGAGGTCCCATTTCTTTTCTTTGTCTTCGGCCTGCGTCAGGAGCAGGTAGCTCGAAACCTCCACCGGCTGCTGCTCTTTCTTGGTGAAGTTTTTTTGGACGTATTTGAAGAATTGAGCCGTCTTGTAATACAGATCGCGGATCAGGCGGTAAAGGTGGTCCAGAATTTTGAGCCATTCCGCGCGGCCGGGCCTTTTCGCTTCCACAGTTTGGCTGAGATAAAGCTTCGCGCGTTCGCGGCCCGCCCTGGTCGTGGTTTCGTCGAAGGAGCGGGAGGCCAGCTCGAGAAGCGCCATGTTTTTGAGGTCGGCTTCTTTCTGCGTTGCCTCTTCGATGGCCATGCCCTCTATCAATTTCTGATAAACCTTGGTACCATAGGCGGACGTGGAAGACTCGGCGGGCTTTTTATCCGTGGCCGAAAGGGCGATCTCAAGGCTTTCCAGGGAGTAATCGACCAGGAAATGAGAATAGAGGGTAAAGCCCACCACGATGACGAGGATGAGTCCGCCCGTTACGGAGATCCAACCCAGTAAGCGCCGCACCGTTTTTCCTTTGGAAGAGAGTGTTATTTTAGGTATCTAATTTAATCAAATAATAACTTAGAATAGTATATGCTGTCAAATTTATCGCCCCTCCCCACCGTTAAGTTTCAAACCTCAGGGGCCGTTAAATAACACATTATGGACAAAGAAGTTAGAAGAACTTTTGTTCCCCGGACCACGCTCTTCTTCCGAATCATGACGGGGCTCATCGTCCCCCTCTCGATTTTGATCCTCGTTTTTGCCGGCATCCAGCTCGGCAACGAAATGAGCCGCCTGAATGACTCGTATCAAATCAAAAGCCGCTTCGCTTTCGAATCCCTGCAGAGCGCGATCAAAATCGCCCTTCAAAATGCTCCCGAAACTTTCCGGAACGAGGCGAATCTGGAATCTTTTTTTGGGCAGTTAAAAGATTCTTATGAGGGCATCGAAGTGGACGTCTACAGCCTTTTGGATCACGCCGTCATTTTCGGAGATCATCCGGAATGGGACGCCTTCGACGAAAAGGCGGTGGAGCTCAGCCTTTTCCAGAAGCAGCAGGGCAAGCCTTACATCATCCGCGTCAACAAGAGCAGTCAGAAGCTCAATTGCTACATTCCCGTGGCCGAAAGGCAGAAAGACGTCACGCTCATCGTGCGCGCGCAATTCCCCCTGGCCAACGTCAAAGAGGCGCTGGCGAATTCCCGCTGGACGCTGACTGTCATGGTGATCCTGATCGTCCTGACCGGCGCGGCCATCGGCTACAAGCTCTCCCGATCCATCGTGCGTCCTATCAAGACGCTGAATGCCGCGACCCAGGAAATCGTTAAAGGCAATCTCGGCAAGCACGTCGACATCCAGACCGGGGACGAGATCGAGATCCTCGCGCGCACATTCAACAAGATGAGCGACTCGCTCAAAGAGATGCAGCAGAAGGCCCAGGATTCCAACCCGCTCACGCACCTGCCGGGAAACCAGGGAATTTTCCAGGACCTCAAAAAGAGGATCATGGAGCGCCAGAAATTCGTGCTTTTTCATACGGACCTTGACCGGTTCAAGGTCTTCAACGACCACTTCGGACTGGCCAAAGGCGACGACGCGATCAAGATGACCGCGGACCTGCTTAAAAAAGCGCTGAAAGAAAAAGGCGGCGACGATGATTTTATCGGCCATCAGGGCGGCGACGACTTCGTGGTCATCACCCGTCCTCAGAGGGCCGTCGCTATCGGCGACTACATCTGCGCGGAATTCGAAAAGGTCGTCGTGAAGGCCCTTTATCCGAAAGAGGACTACGAGCGCGGCTATACGATGCAGATCGACCGCCGGCGCCTGGCGGAAACGGGTGAGGAAGTCCTGACGCAATTCCCCCTGCTCGCCGTTTCTCTGGCGGGCGTGTCCAATGTCAAAAAAGATTTCGCGGATTACTTCGAATGCATGAGCGCGGCGGTCACGGTCAAAAAAGAAGTGAAAAAGACCATCGAGAGCTCGTACCTGATCAAGGAGTGAGCGTTAGAGGCTGCAGCTGACGACCGTGGCCGAGTTGCCGTCGGCGATTTCCTCGGCCGCAGTCTGCAGGGAATTGCTGGAAACGCTGATAGGCCTTCCCGTCCGGCAGTCGAATTCGCCGTCCGAAGAAACGTAAGTCCCGCCCGTAATCTGCCGGTCCCCGAGCACTTCGAATTCGCGGACCAGCTTGTCTCCGCGGTATTCCCGGGCGACGGTGCAGGTCGCCAAACAGCCGGGCGGCACCGTAACGCCCCGCCCCTTGAGATATTCCGTTTTCGTACCGTTGTCGCCTTCGACGGTCTCGACCGAAGCGCTGGGCGTCGGGCTGGGACTCACGCTCGGGCTCGGCGAAGCCGTAAGCTTCTCTTTTTTGGCATCCGGACTCGGACTGACTTCCGCAAATGGATTCTCTTTTTTCTCCTTCGCGGAAACTTCGAGCACGCATTTCGAGCTGCATCCGTCTCCGATGGCCGTATTGCCGTCGTCGCATTGTTCTCCTGGGTCCAGATTTCCGTCGCCGCAGCTTCCTTCCGATTGGCACGTGGCCGAGCAGCTGTCGCCGTCCGCGACGTTGCCGTCATCGCAGGTTTCGCCGGGATTCACGGTGCCGTTGCCGCACGCGGCAATGTCTTCGAGCCGGCAAAGTGAGCTGCAGCCGTCGCCGTCTTCGCGGTTGCCGTCATCGCACTCTTCGCCGGGATCGTAAACACCGTCGCCGCATACGGCAAAAACAGCGCTCAGGGAGCGTCCGGGAATTTCCCGGTTCTCCGCGAAGACAGGATTGTTATAAAAAGACGGAAGGACAGGCGGCGGCGTCAGGATGGTGGGAGCGGAAGTTTCGGGCACTTGGATTTCTTTTTGAGGCGTGCTTTCGTCCGTGGTTTCGGAAGTATCCTGAGCATGGGCGGGAAAAGGGCATAACAGGGCCATGACGCCAAGGATTGCGACCCAACGTTTCCAACGCTCCACAGCCCCCTCCTGTGACGGATTTCATGGTTTCCGTCTTAAAACCCGCTTCTTTAAAAGATAAATGAGAAAAGGCAGGACTGCAAAAGAAGGCCGGAAAACGGGTGCCGCAGGCTACTTCATCTCGGCATAAAAGCTGAAATGGCGTTGAGTTGCGTCATCCGCAGTCACGTCAAAAGTCAGGACCACGGGTTTCTTGAGAAAGGCAATGACACCCAGATCGATAGGCTCGTTTTTCCAGCCTTTTTCATTCAAGACGCGGATCCTTTTCAGCAGGTGATGCCCCGCCCAGATGCGCAGGTAAATGGCGGACTTCACGTTCTGTTCGAAACCGGCATCCGCAATGCCGTACTGAACCACAAGCGTCCGGGCCGGCGGGACATGGGGAAACCGGATTCTCCGGATGCCGTTTTGAACCGGCTCCACGAAGATTCCCTTTTGATTTTGTCCGTTATAACTTTCCTCGCGCAAGGCTACCGCGGCATCCCCTTCCTCTTTTTCGAAATAAAAACCGTTCTCTTTCCAAGCCGCGGGCGTGACGACCACCTGGTCTTCGATCGTGGAGACCTGTGCTTCCGGAAGATGCCCCGAGATGTCATAGGGCAATTCGCCTCCGCCGGACGGGACTTGCGGCAAAGGGACAGCGGCTTTGGATTCGGCCGCGGGCTTGCGGGAAATTTTCTTTTGGGGCGCGGCCGGTTCAGCGGCGGCCGGAGCGGTAATGCGTTTGACCGGATGCGGCGCCGGTGCAGGCTCCTCGGGTAACGGAATTTCCGCGCGCGGCATTTTTTTCTCCACCGTTTTCGGCGCCGGGGTCGAAGCCGGTTCCGGAACAAAAGCCTGCGCGACTTCAGTATCCTGGGTTTCTGCGGCCGCGGGCCGCGGCGTTACAGGGATTTTGGGTTTAGGTTTCGGCAGCGTTTTACGCGGCGTGCTTACGGCCGCGGTGGGAACCGTGGGGACTTCGGACGCCGCGGTTTCTTCCGCGCTATCCACGGCATACACCACCTTGCGCTTGGGCGCGGAAGGCGCTACGGAGGGCAAAGCCTCGGGCGCGGGCTCGCCGCCCGTGGAATCGGTGGAATCCAAAGAAGTATCCTTGTCGGAGGAAAACGTGGTCCAGCCTTCGTCCTCGACGCACCATGCCGGATGCCCCGTCCGGCAGGCAAAAGCAAAAACCGCCGCCAGAATCAGCGCCAATCCCGTTTTTTTCAAGCGGCCGGTAATCCCCAGGAGGGCCACGCCCATGACCGCTAGAAAGATCCAGCCCAGCACGCCGTCGTAGCCCTTGCCTGAACCGAAATAGAAAAGCATCTTGTCCTGATGGCTCGTCAGCGCGCCGGCCATTTTCAAAAAAAAGACGCATCCCGCATGAAGCCCGATACTGGCATACAGCGTACCGGTGCGGAGCAAAAGAAGGTTCAGGATGATCCCGAAGATGAAAAGACCTATGGCGCCGGGCAGGATGTCCTGCCAATGCATGAAGTCTTTCACGGGAGCAAGCACCAGCTTCAGCGCGTCAAAAAAGTCGGGCGAGGCGCCGATGTAAGGCTTTTTCCCGCTCAGAAAATGGACGACGGCATAAAAAAAGTTGGTCGCGGCCAGGGTGAGCCCCAGCGGCCAATGCAATTTTTCACGCAAGGAGCCGAACACCAGCCCGCGAAAAAAAACCTCTTCGAGCACGCCGATCAAGAGCGCGGAAAAAAAGCTCAGAAAAATCCGGAAGGCCCATTGCCCGGCACTCATGTCCGTCACGTTCCAGCCCACGATCCCGAGGCCGGCTTTCGCGGCCGCCAGAAGCACCAAAGTAAGGAGGCCGCCGGAAAATCCAAGGGCCAGAAAAATCAGGCTGGACCGGCTCCACGCAAGCGTCGAAGCCGGGAAATAAAGGCGCCGGCTTTTGACGGCAAAGAAAACCGCCGCAAGCGTAAAGATCATGACCAGACGGCGGAAAATGCGCTCGAACTTGAAAGGAAGAAAGCTGTGGAGCAGCGGCGCGAGCAGGCAGCTGAGGAGAAGGACAGCCGCGCATAATCCCACGAACTTTAAGAAAGGTTTCAGCTTCGAGCCGGCGGAAGCGGATGCCGTCATAAGACCACCTGAACCACGAGCTCGAGCTCGACCGCCGCATGCATCGGCAGTTCGGCCACGCCCACCGAAGAGCGCGCGTGCTTTCCCGCTTCCCCGAAGACCTGCACGAAGAGGTCGGAAGCGCCGTTCACGACGTCGGGGATCGCCGAAAATCCGGGCGCGGCCTGCACAAAGCCCGTGACCTTCACGATTCTCCGCACGCTGGGAAATCCGAGCGAAGCGCCGATGATGCTGAGCGCGCTGAGCGCGCACGCGCGGGCCGCGGCCTTTCCCTGCTCGAGCGTCAGATCACTGCCCACCCGGCCCGC
>DATJFP010000021.1 GCA_035495615.1 Verrucomicrobiia bacterium
CGCCCGGCTTTCCTGGACGGGGTTCTTGCCGCGGCGAAGGAGCGCTTGGGGCAGGAAGAATTGTACCGGCGTTATCCGCTCATGCTGGAAGTGGCGCTGGCCAAAATGGAATTCGCATTCCTTTATCCTGAAGAGAATAAAAAGCTGAAGCCGTACGGCGAGGGGGGCGTTTTGCTGGCAAGCCCTCTTACTTCGCTCGAAGAAATGCTCAGGATTTTTCCGATGAAGGCCGGCCAGAAGATTCTCGATGTCGGCGGCGGCGACGGCCTGAGCTCTTATTTCATGGCCATTGCTTCGGGCGCGCACGTCACCTCCATCGAAATCGATCCCGCCCGTTTCGAATATCTCAAAGCCTTTGAAAGTTTTCTCGCCGGCAAAGGCCTGCGCTTCAACGTTTCGTTCGTGAACGCGGACTTTCTCGAGCACCCGATCGGCGAGTACGACCTGATCTATTTCTATTTTACGGAACCGCAGAAATACAAGGGCCGTTTCGGCGGCCTGGTCGTCGATAAACTGGAAAAAGAGCTCAAGCCCAGGCAGCTTTTTATCAGCCCCGCCTTTTATCTCCCGAACGAACTCAAAGGATTCCTGGTCAAAAAAGAAGGCCGAGCGCAGCATTTCGAGAACCAGACCCGTTTGAGCTACCATGAAATCACGCTGGGGGGAGATCTGCACACAGCGGCCCTCATTACCCGCCCTGTTTTCGCGGGGGAACGGGAATCCACCGCCACGCTCGAAAAAACGGCGGCAGGGCCGCTTCTGGAGGAATTGGACCTTTTGAAATACGAGCCCGTTTTCGCGGACGGGGCGGCCTACGGAACGGCGCGGATCACGCTTCCCGCCATCGAAGATCCCGCGAAGCTCCAGCCCGGCGCCGGCATCCTGCAGAACATCCTCGCGCCGGTGCGGGAATTCGACCTCCTCTACAACCGCAAAGGCCGCTTGATCGGCGCGTTTCCCGCTTTCACCATGGCCGACGAAGTGCGGCTTTCGCCCGACGATGTTCATTATTACCTGGACCTCAGAAAATATTACGCCGTCATTCCGGAACTGGGCGCCGCGGACGCGAAAGCCGCCTGGAGCAAGCTGGACCAGGAGGTCAAAGAAGACGAGGCTTTGATCCAGGATTATCTTCGCCTCCACCGGGGCTGGCCCTTATCCGCTTATACCGCCGGGCACACGGGCGCGTATCTTTATGCCGAGGTCGACCTCGAAACCGGCGAGAGCGTGCTCGAAGAGTTCGACCCGGAAACTTTCGATGCGGCCCGCTTCAATATTCGCAAAGAAGGAAAGTTCCAGATCGTCGTTCCGCTGTATCCCGGCGTTTATTCTCCCGCGAACCCCGAATTCAAAGTAACGGATAAAAAATACCACCGCGGCATTTACGTTCCGTCCGCGCAGCTCGGCACCGAAGCCGACGTCCTGGATTTCCAGCCCCAGCATACCGTGCTTGTGGATTTCGCGGGCAGCGGCTGGGACCTTCTTCTCGCTTACCTCGCCCTCATGCGCGCGGCGAAAAAAAATCTGCCGCCCGGAGAATTCGAGCAGTACAACCCCCGGCTCTATGCCATGGATGCCAGCGTCCTGGCCGTGGCCACGCTGAAATCCTTCGCGCGGCGCGCGGGCTTTGCCGTAAACGCGGTCACCGGCGACAGCTTGGTGCTCGACAACGGTTCTCCGCGTTTTCCCGGCGTTCATTTCGACCGCATCCTGGGCAACGTGCCCAGCCTTGCCGCCGAAATGCCGGAGGGGCCCGCCGCGCATCCCAGCCAGATATGGGACGGGTACGTGTGGCCCATGATCGAACGGTTTTTGCGCGATGCGGTGACGGTCGGGAGTTCCGATTCGCGTTTCTGGCTTTGGGGCGCGCTGGTCGACGGCGAGGCGGAAGGCGACCCGATCCAGAACAAACTCGAAGCGCTCGGCATGACGGTGCGCCCGCAAACGGGCCGCGATTTTGCGCCTGAAGAGATAGGGCCTTTTGGAGGTCCCGGCGGCAAAACCATCGTGTACCGCCTTTACGATGCCCGGAAAGACGGCAAAGCCGAGCTGCGGACCAAGGCATTGCAAGCCATCCCCGCCATCAAAACGCTGGATGCGCTGGCTTATTTTCTGCTGGCCGTCGACGGCCTTGGCGTTCTTTCGGAAGTGCTTCCCAAAGCCCCTCCCGCTGTGGAGCCGGAATTGAAAAAAGCGTTCGCGGCAAAAGACACCGCCGAGATCGAGGCGTCTATCAATGCGGTCCGGTGGTTTAAGTTTTTTACGAAAAATTCCTGGCTGGCAGTGAGGAGCGCGGTCTTTAAACGCTATCAGGAGATTCTGGGCCCGCGGATCCAAAAGCTCGTTGAAGCCGCCGAGAAAGTTCAAGACGAAGAAACCTATTACCTTGCGAATAAAATTTTGATCGCGGATACGCAGCTTTCCGCCCGCGAAGAAGAATTGATGCGGCAGCATGCCTGGCTTCAGGACCTGAAAGATTACCGGGCCGTGATGGCGCTGGAATTCATTCATCCGGAATTTAAGCTCTGGGTTCTCGAGGATCTGCAAGAAGTTCTTCTCGTTTTGCAGAAAAAGGCGTTCGAGTTCGAGCATCAGCGCACGATGCGCCGGTATGACGAAATGTTTTCCCTGACGGATAAAATCCGGAAAATCAAAGACCGCGATGCTCTTGAAATGGCGCTTTGGATCATCCTCGGAAAGCTTTCCGAGCCTCTCGAGGCCCGGTATGAGGCTCCTTTGAAAGTGCTGGAAAAAGCTTTCGGGGTCACGGGCCTTGCGGCCGTCCGGCAGACGCTCCGGAGCCAGAACCGCGAATTCATCCGGACGATGGTCGGCATGGCCGTTCAACGCGCCATGCAGCGGGAACAAATCGCGGAATACCGCGCCGAGATCGAAGCCCTGCCCGATGACGATCCTTTCAAACGTTTCTTGCTCGAGGCCTTCGACGCGCTGGAAGACAACACGCGCCGCTTCCTGCGGCAAATCGGCGAAGATGATGAAGCGGACGATCTGGGCCGGCGGGACGAATTGCGTTCCGATGAAGCTCACGAAGAAGCGCCCGCGCCGGCAGCTCCCGAAGAAGTGCGCCGCAATCTCGAAGCGGCCGCCGCGCTGCTCGCGCCGGAAGCCGAAGACGTTTTGACGCATGCCGAACCGTTTTTGTCCGGCACGGGTGATGCCATCGCGCAGACGGGCGTGATCCGCGCCTACGAATTTCATCCGCCTCAATGGGAAGACCTGAAATTTTCGCTGACGGTCGCGCCGGACAAGCTCGGGCTGCACCCGGGTGATGTGATCAATCCCGAAGTGGAATCTTTCGCACCGTACACGCGCCCCGGCGAGCCGAAAAGCCTCGCCAACCTGCGCATCGCGCAGGGCACTTTCGACCGGAGCCTCGCGGAATTTCTGGGCAAGCTTCTTCGGGGCACTTACAACGACGAGCTTGGCATCCAGTGGCGTTACCTGCCGGCGCCGCGGAAAACCGAGGAGCTGGCCGCGGCCCTGCAGCATGCGCTGCGTTACGCCGAGCCCGCCTATGTGGTCCTGCGCAGCGGGGAGCAAAAAGCGGTTTGGAAAAGTGACGCCCAGGTCCGCATGAAAATCGGTTTCAAAAAAGGGGAACCGGTCTGGGGATGGGAGCCGGAAGAGCCTGAATACCCCCGCTTCCTTTATAAGGAATTCGGGGAATCGTTCGACCAATCCAAAGCCTGGGACATCCTTTATCTTCACGGCCATCCGCCCGGCACCGCGGGCCAGGACCTTCATGAACGTCTCGATCTGAGCCTTGCCGACAGGCTGATGATTCTCCGTCAATTCAAGTCCGCGCAAAAGCCGAACGCGCGCTGGCTGCACAAGGCCTTCGGCGTGACCTCGCTCGCCAAAGGCGAGAAAGGCACGACGCTGCTTGTCCGCCTTTACACGGTGACCTCAGACAAGGAACCGGAATTCTGGTATCAGGACGGCCTCATCACGCGCAACGGCGACGGCGTGGTGAGCTTCAAAATGCTGGAAAAAATCAAGAGATACGACCGCGGCCCGGATGATTATTACGGCTACGAGCCCGGCGGCAGCGGCCCCGGCGAAGGCCCGGACGGCGGCAAGCCCGTGCGCAATCCGCCGAAAGCTCCGCTCGGCGGCACCAACAGCGGAGGCTGGAGCGGCGAACGTGAAACTTCCATGCCGGGCGTGGGCCATGATACCGGCCTTGTGGGTTCCGGCGCGGGCGCGCGTGGACTCAAATCCGAGATGCGCCTGAATGAACTCGTGAAATACCTCCACGGCCTCTTCCAGTCCGCGGAACAGAGAAACATCGTCGAACTTCAGATGAAAGGTCCGCAGGAAAACGTGGAGTGGCTGCGCGCCAGAATCGAAGCCGAGCCGGATGTTTTCGGCCTCGACGCCGAAGGAAAGACCGCGCTGAACGACGTGCTCGCGGATTACCGGCCGGGCAATTACGCGAATGCGCGCGGCCTCGACGCGCTCAACGCCGCGGCCGGTTCTACGTTCAACGGCCAGCAGCTTCTGGCATCGCTGCGCTATTTTGCCGAGAGTCCCGCCGAAGTCCGCGGCCGGGCGCTTGCGCTGAACGCCATTCGTGAAGGCCAGGAGCGCCTCGAGCGCGAAATCGCGGACGAAAATCATTTCTGGACCGTGCCGGAGGTCGAAACGCTGCTCCGGCTGCTGGCCATGTCCTCAGAAGCGGGGCAGGGCCGCGAGGTCCAGGCCGCCACCGCCCTTTATCAGCGCGATTTGAAAACTCTCAACCGGATGATCGCCGCCGCGGCGGAGCTCGACCGGGCCGCGAATGCGGGCATCATGGCGAACGTCCACGCTTATCTTCGTACCCAGCAAACCGATCTTGCCCGCCTGCGGGGCATTATTCAGGAAGGTCCTCTGCGGGCCGCGTCCGTCACGAGGCCCTTGCATGAGCTCGGCCAGCGGGAACGGGGGGAGTTGATGCTTCCCTTTATTGCCGCGGAAATGCTTTTCTCCGCGATGGAAAGGGCCGCCAACGCTTTTCTCGAATCGCGCCCGGAAATCATGACTCAGGAAACCGCGGTCCGGATGACGGTCGTGCCGCTCATGAGCGAAATCGCGCAGCGGAAAATTATCGGCATTACTTTGGCGCATTTCCTGGCCGACGCCACGCAGCCGCGCCTGCGGGAAGTGGATCTTGTCGAAGCGGCCCGTGAGCTCGTCGACAACATGAAGACGCGCTGGCAGACGACGGACGGCACGCCGTTTCTCTCCCATGTGAACTATCAATTCGAAGGCGATGTGGCGGAGCCGATCGTGGCTCTCGAATCGTCGCTGGACGGCTTTTTCCGCATCTTCGGAGAACCCTTGAAGAACGCTCTGACCGCGCTTCCGCGTGAAACCGGCACCTTGTTCCGGAGCGGCACGGTCCGCGTGATTTTCAAGAAAGAAGCGGGACGGGTCAAAATCCTGGTGCTCAACCCCGGACATCCGGATCCGGAGCTGGACGCGGAAAAGATTTTCCTGCCGCACCGTTCGTCGCGCGCCGAAAGCGAGATCGACATCGGCCGTGCCGGCGATCACACCGGGCCTTTCACGGGCCAGGGCATCGGCCTTTTCCGCGCGCGGCTTCTCGCGCGCCTGCACGGCGGCGACCTCGAATATCTTCCTTCCATGCGAGAAGACGCGACCGGGCAGCCGGTCACGGCTTTCCAGATCACCTTTCCTTTGCCCGGCGGCGAATCCGAGGCCGGAGCCCCGGAAACACGGCGGCTTCTTCCCGGCGACCGCGTGGTGCTCGACCTCGGCGCGGAAAGCGCTCCCGCGGTGCTGCGCATCGGCCAGCTCGAGCTTGAACTCTCCCGCTCGGACCGCGGCGACAACATCGAGATCCTGCATGACCGCGTCACGACTTATCTGGAAGCAGGCCGGTGGCGTTCTTACCGCCGCGTTTATTCCAACCCCGACCAAGGCCCGAGCACCGAAGCGCTCGCGGCCCTGAAACACATCTTGTCGGCCGCCTTTTTCCAGGAACGCTTCGGCGCAGGCTCCATGCTCGTCATGGACGGCGAAGGCATGAGCGAAGGCACGCATTTCCCGCGCGGCGTGGATCCCGAAACCGTGCCGCTCGCGCCGGTCAAGCTCACGCACCTCGGCAACGGCCTTGTTTCCATCGAAGTGCCTCACGACGCCAGGGCCTTGATCGAAGTCGAGGGCGTCCGGGCCAGCGACGATTCCCGTCTGACCGTCCTCGCGCGCCATCCCGCGCAGCTGATTTCCCCGCGCGTCACGGTGGCCGACGATTTGACCGGCGCGCACAACGTGGCCTCGGGTATCCTGAAAGCCTACGGAAAAAAATCGCTCGTCATCGACGACGTGGAAGATCTGGACCAGGGACGCGTTCCCGCGGACCATGAAATCGTCATCAACACCAAGGCCGGCGCGCTTACCGCGGCGCAGGCCAAAGAGCGCAACGCGTTTCTTGCCAAGGCGCTGAAGGCCATGGGCAAGACGCCCGACATCAAAGTCGATTACGCGCTCCGCAATTTGAAGCAGGCCATGGAAGGCCTTTACGACGCTTTCGCGTTCGACGTTTTGTTTTTCGTGCCCGCCATGCCGAACCTCGGCTCCAAAATCGAAAACGGCCGGCATTTCCTTCTGCAGGACGGCGCCTGGATTCCCACGCATCAGAGCTCAACCGCGCAAAAGTCCACGCGGCCCGTGACCACGTCCGACGTGAAGGCTTATGTGGCATCCGAACTCGGGATCGCGCCCGAAAAAATCGTGACGGTTCCCGGCGCGGTCGTGGCCCAAGGCGCGGACGCAGTTTCAGCTTTTCTGGCCGCGCAGACGCTCGCACCCGGGACGATCGTGATTCCCGACATCCGCGGGGAACGCGAGGCCGGCCAGGCGGATTTTCAAAGCGTGGCTTTGGCGGCGGTGCGCCTGGAACGCGAAGGCAAAACCGTTTTGCGCGCGGGCAGCTCCGACTTCATCCGCGCTCTCATGGAAGCCGGTAACGGCGGCCGCAAGCCGGCCAAGGCTTCCGAACCTCTTGCGCCGCTCAAGCGCCAGGGCGCTCCGGTCGCGCTTCTCGGCACACTGAACGCGGTGACCGACCAGCAAGTCGACGAAGCGCGCCGGCATTTCGGCGACCAGCTTCTCCTTCTCGAGATGGACGTTGCTGCGGTGCTGGAACGCGGCCCGAAGTTGCGCGACGAATTCCTGCGACTCCGGCGCGCGTTGTTCCAGGCCCTGCAGGAAGGCCGGCCCGTCATTCTTCGCACCTCGCGCGTTTCGCAGGAGCTCAGCCGCGCCGATGCCATTTTCGTGGCGCAGTCGCTCGGCCAGATCCTGAACGGCGACGAAGTGCGTTCCAAGATCACCGCGCTTTTTGTTTCCGGCGGCGAAACGCTCGGCGCGCTGACCAGCGTCATGACGCCTTCCGGCATCACGCTCGAAGGCGAATTCGCGGACCGCGTGCCCTGGGGCATTTTCTACGGCGGCCTGGCCAACGGCATTCCCGTCGTCAGCAAGCAGGGCGGCAACGCGCTTTATCCGGACATCCTCACACAATTTTTCACGCAGACTTCACGCTACCATCAAGGCGCGGCCGCGCAGGCCGTGTCCGACCTGCGCTTCATCCTCGGCGAGCTCGGCGTGCCCGGACTCCAGGTGCTTCTCGGCGGGCCGTATGCGCAGGACCAGAGATCGCCGGAAAGAAAGCTCGAGCTCGCGCTTTTCCTGGGCGAGGAGGTCAAAGAGCGGGAACGTGCGCGGATCTTTCACGCGTGGGACACCATCAAGGAACGCATCGCCCTCGAACTTGCAGGGCGCGGTTACGGTGCGCCGCAATTTCACGAGTCTCATCCGCCCACGACCGAACAGTACCTGAAACTTTGGAGCACCCGGCAGATTTTCAAGGACAGCAAGACGCTTTGGCTCGTGAACGCCGCGGGCTCGGAAAAAATGGAAAGAGCCGAGCTCCGCGCGGCACAGGATCCGGCTCTTGAGGCGCGCGTGCAGCATTACGGCCAGGAAATCTTCGCGCACGCGAAAGCGCACCGGCTCACGCGCCTTGTCCGCAACGCCAGCCCTTCGCAGTTCATGATGCGCCTTTCCTCGCGGGACGAATACACGAAGGTCCAGCTCCTGAATTTCATCGGCCTGCTCTCCAACGTGGGACAGAACCCGCAGGCCGTGCTGAAAGGCCTCGCGGAATATTTTCCCTTCTCCGACCGGAAGATCCTTTTGTCCGTGCGCTTCGGCACCGCGCTTGCGCGCGTGCTCGGCGGTGTTTTCCCTCGTGCGGTGTCTTCGTTTATCTTCTGGAGCGTGAAGACGTTCGTGGCCAAGCGCTTTTTCGCGGGTGAGAACCTGGACCAGGCGCGCGTCTCGATCAAAAAAATCCACGGAAAGGGCCCGGGCGTCACGGTCGACGTGCTGGGCGAAAAAGTCCTGTCGCAGGACGGCACCGACGCCTACATCGCCGAATACGAACGCCTCGTCGGAACGCGCGAAATCGAGAACGTCTCCATCAAATTGTCGTCGCTTTATTCGGAGTTCAATTCCGCCGCGCCGGAGAAAACCAAGGCGCGGGTCAAGGAAGAGCTGAAGAAAGTCATCCGCAGGATCCAGGAAACCGGGACCACGCTCTCGGGCGAGCCCATTTTCCTGACCGTGGACATGGAGGAATACAAGGACAAGGACCTCATCATCCAGATCTTCAAGGAAGCCGCCCAGGAAACAGGCTTCCATAATATAGGCATTGCCATCCAGGCCTACCTGAAGGGCACGGACCCGCAGGACAACGAGACTCAGCGCGACCTGCGCGGCATCGCGGAGTTCGGCCGCCAAAACGGCTTCCGTCCCGTGGTGCGGCTCGTGAAGGGCGCTTACTGGGATCAGGAAGTCGCGATCGCGCGGCGCAACGACTGGCCCGTCCCGGTCTTCGAGCATAAGCACGAGACCGACATCAACTACGAAGAGTCCGTCCGCCTGATCCTGCAGAACATCGACGGCATCCAGCCGGCTTTCGCGACGCACAACATCCGCAGCATGGCGGTCGTCATGGCCGAGGCCGAGCGCCTGGGCATTCCCAAGGACCAGTTCGAGTTCCAGGCGCTTTACGGCATGATTCCCGACGAAGTCGTGGCCACGCTGCTCGAGATGGGCTACCGCGTGCGCATCTACACGCCGTACGGCGAGCTGCTTCCGGGCCTGGGCTATCTCGTGCGCCGCATCCTGGAAAACTCCGCGAACGCGTCGTTTTTGAAAAATCTTTCCTTCAAAAAGAAAGACATCGAGGCCCAGCTCCGCGACCCGCGCGCGCTCGTGGCCGTGCCTCCCGCCCCGAAACCCGAGGAACCCGTTGTTATTCCGGCCGCGCTTGAAAAGCGCCTGGCGGCTCTGGAGCGTCTCGCAAATCTCTGGGAAGGCGAGCCCGAAGCCGCGCGCAGGATCCACGCGCTTGTCCGCGAGCGCCGCGCGCTCGAGCAGAAAGCCGCGGCCAGCGTGCTGACCGTTCCCGGCGAAGCCAACCGTTACCGTTACATTCCCCGAGGCCCCGGCGCCGTCATCATCGAAGACGCGCTGAATATCCCGGACCTCGTGGAGATGCTGGCCGCGCCTCTGGCGGGCGGCAATCAGGTCAAGGTCTCGCTGCCCACCGGCGTCTCGCCGTCCACGCGGCAGCTTATCGCGAACGTTTTTGATTCCGCGGGCTTCACGCGCGGCGAAATCGAAATCCTGGACGGCGTGCCCGGCAGGGCGGAACAGCTTGCCGCGCAGCCGGAGCTGACGTGGATTTCGTACCGCGGCCCTCCGGAAAGGGAAAACCAGTTCCGCCGCATCGTCTATTCCCATCTCCTCGATCAGAACACGCCCAAGCGTTTTGTCACGCAGGTGACGCCCGATTACGCCGCGGAATTCGTCATGGGCAAATCCGAATCGCAGAACACCATGGCCATGGGCTTTGCCACGACGCTGCAGAAAACCGGCGGCGAGCCCGGGTTCACCAACGAATCGCCCGTCCCGCTTTTCCGGCCGGAAAACCAGCGGCTCATGGAAGAAGCGCTGGCGCGCGCCCGCGCCGCGTTCGGCAAAGAATATCCGCTCTTCATCGGCGGCGAAGAAGTCATACTGACCGAGTTCATGAATTCCACCAATCCCGCGCATCCCGATCAGGTGATCGGCCGCGTTTCCAAAGGCACGGCCGCGCACGCGGCCGCCGCGGTGAAAGCCGCGAAGGCCGCTTTCGAAGGAACCGAAGGCGTCCAGGGCTGGGGCAAGAAAAGCGCCGAGGAACGCGCCGCGTACCTGCGCAAGGCCGCGCACATCATGGCCGAACGGAAATTCGATCTTGCCGCCGTCATCGTCCTGGAAGTCGGCAAGACCTGGCGGGAATCGCTCGCGGACGTGGACGAGGCCATCGACTTCCTTAATTATTATGCCGCGAACATCCTGACCCTCGAGCAGGAAGATCAGGCGCTCGCCGCAAGCGACCCGCGCTGGGCGAATTTCAAGCGCGCGCCGAACGGTGTGACCGCGGTCGTGGCGCCGTGGAATTTTCCGCTCGCGATTTTGACGGGTATGGCTTCCGGCGCTCTCGCGGCCGGCAACACCGTGATCCTGAAGCCGGCCGGACAGTCCATGGTCATCGCGGCGAAACTCATGGAAATTTACCGCGACGCGGGTTTTCCCGCGGGCGTCGTCAATTTTGTTCCCGGACCGGGCCGCGAAGTGGGCGGAAGGCTTGTCGGGCACGAAGACGTGGACACGGTGGTGTTCACGGGTTCCCGCGAAGTCGGGCTCGGCATGGTCGAACAGGCCGCGGCCTCGGACCGCGCGGGCAAGCGCCCGAAAAACGTGATCGCGGAAATGGGCGGCAAGAACGCCGTCATCGTGGACGAGAGCGCGGACCTGGACCAGGCCGTCGACGGCGTGATCAACAGCGCCTTTTCCTACTGCGGCCAGAAATGCTCCGCGGGCTCGCGCGTCATCGTGATGCGTGAAGTCTACGACAAGTTCACGGCAAAGCTGCGCGCCAAATTCGAAGCCCTCAACATCGGGTCCCCGGAAGAGCCGGACACGCTGTTCGGCCCGGTCATCGATCCCGCGGCCCGGCAGACGATCGAGCGGCAGTTCAAGGAGCATGCGCGCGACACCGAGCACCTGGCCGTCCTCGCGGAAAGAAAGCTCGTGCCCGAAGGCCGCATTGATCCGGCCGGTTCCTACGTTGATCCCATCATCTACCTGGACGTGAAGCGCGATTCCAAGCTCGCTCGTGAAGAAATTTTCGGGCCTGTGCTCGTCGTGATGCCCGCCGAGACTTTTGACGAGGCCCTCAGCATTGCCAACGATACGGCGTTCGGCCTCACCGGCAGCCTTTATTCGCGCATCCCCAGCCACATCGAACGTTACCGCGACGAAGTGCTCGTCGGCAATGCCTACATCGAGCGCGGTTCCACCGGCGCCCTCGTGGGCTGGCACCCCTTCGGCGGCTACAAGCAATCCGGCATCGGCTCCAAAGCCGGCGGCCGCGATTACCTGATGCAGTTCATGCACTGGGAAGATACCGGCGCGTCCCGTCCGGAGATGAGGTCCGGCATCGACATGACCGCGCTTCCCGGAAAACTGAAGGCCCTGCACGCGGAAGCCAAGCGCAAGCTCGCGGATGCTCACGAATATCATGAAAAACTGAACGTGATGAAGCAATACCAGATCGATCTGGAAAAATTGATGGGCGAGCTTTACCGGTCGGGCCGGAACTGGAAAGAAACGGTCGCGGCCATGAATCTCGCGGAGCAGCTCTGGAAACAAGAAGGCTGGGAGCCGCAGTTCGGCCGCTTCCTCCAGCATTTCATCCTGTCCCAGAAAATGTTCATGGAAGTCGGGCAATACCAGGACCTGCAGGAAGACGTTTTCCGCCTGGTCAGCCAGGCCGGCGAACCCGAAGACCGGCTCTGGGCCTGGTGGGTTTATCTCGCGGCGAGTACGTACCATCTCCGCTATTTCGGGCTGCACGTGGAAGCGCGCCAGGATAACAACAAGCTCGTCGTCGTGGACCAGCAGCTCATCCAGAAGATCATGGTCGAATATTTCATGCCGGAATTCTTGAAATGGCGGAAAGAGAAAGCGGCCGAAATCGCCCGTGAAGGAACGGCGGAGCACAGGACTTACCGCGCCATGCTGTGGATGCTCGGCTCGGTTTTCGATTACCGCATCTACGATTCGGAAAGCCTCGCCTTTTCCTACGCGAGCAGCAACGACCGCGAACGGCGCAACAAGCGCTTCGAGTACCTGCGGGACCCGAAAGAATTTTTCCCCGGAGGCCCGGCCGAATCGATTCCATATTTCTTGAAGCCGATGCTGGCCGCTGCTCCGGAAGCGGAGATGAAGGCGCTTTTGCAGGAAATCCTCGAGATGCGCGGCCGGGACGTGTCCGCGGGACGGCCCGAATATATTTGGGACGGGGCCAATCCGCGGATGCGGCTCATCGCGGCCGGAATTCTCGCGCTGGGCAGCGGCATGGAACAGCTCATGCACATGCCCCAGGAATCTCTCGATGCGCTGGCCAAGGAATCTGAATCCAACCTGCTCATGCTCAATGCCACCAGTCAGTTCAGGGTCGGCCCCTATCAGGCGCTCGAGGAAGCGCTTCATACGGCGCCGTCCCTTGCCGACGTTCCCGCGCGGCTCGCGGAAAAAACAAAACCGGAATTTTTGATCTCGTGGCCTGATTTCGAGGCCCGGCTGCAGCGCCAGGTGCAGATTTTGAAGGGGGGGAATCTCGGCATCCGGAACGTGGACGTCGCGAACGATTACGTGGAAGTGGTTTTCGGAGAAACAGGCAGACGCGCCCTGGAGGCCATGAGGCGCATGCTGGGGATCCTGCACGGGGACTTCCACCGCAATCCGCTCGGCCTGCGGGAGCGCCCGCTGGAATCCTGGGGCCAGATCCGGCCCGGCACGATCCTGAAACACTACAAGCGCGTCCAAAAAGACGAGCCCGCCTCATGGAAAACTTTTTATGTCATGGATGTGCTCCCCGGTGAGAACCAGGACCTGGACTCCGCCTTTGTCGTCTCCGACGACGGAAAACCGCGCCTGCTTTCGCGGCGGGGCATGGAACGTCGCCTGCCGGAATTTCAGCTCGTCATTCCCGGCGTCCAGCCCGGCGTTTTGCAGAACCCGCTTGTCCTGCTCGCGCCGGATGCGGATGCCGAAGCCGTGATCCGCGGAATCTTGGAAAAATGGGTGGGCGGTCCTGAAGTCATCGTCCCCGCGCAATTCAAGAGAGGCAAAGAGCTCTCGGGCATCGCAAAAAAACTCGCGGCGGTCAGCGGTCCGATCCAGCCTTCGGATGTGAACAATGCCTTCCGAGAGGCGCGCCTGAATTTCAAAACCAAGGGCAAGGGCGCGGACATTGCCGCCGAAATCAACGCGGCGCTGGGGCGGAACGAGACCAAGACGGAATTAAGAAGCGCGAATCCGCGGCTTCTTCGCATCCTGGATTATCTCGCCGCAAACCCGGAACTCCAGGTCCGGCTCCAGTACCCGAACGATTGGCCGGATTCTTCCCGCGTCGAAATCACCGGGCCCTTGGATTATTTCGGCATTAAGGCCGCGTTCGGCAGCGTGACGGAAAATTACGAAGTCAAAGAAGACGAGCGCTTTGTTTTCTGGGACGCGGAATTTGCGGCCTATCTCGCCGGCCAAAACCGTTTGTATGCGAGTCCTGAATTGCCCAAAAGCGAACTTCGGTCCGATGAGCAGTGGCCTGAACTGGAATATGTTCAGTCGCGGATCGACCTCCTGAACAGCGCGGCGCAGGGATGGCCGAACGCGTCTCCGGAAAGCCTCCGCTCTTTAGTGAAAGGCATCCGGACGCTCCAGGCGGTCCTGAGAGCCATGGAATTCAAAACCCCGGCCGTGGATTGGGCCGGCTACGAGCAAAGCCGCAAGGCGAAATTGGCGCGGCTCCAGGCTCTGGAAAAGTCGCTCAGGAATGTGCTGCTCAACCGTTACGTGCCGTGGAATCTCTTCGGCGGCCTCGTTCTGGGCATCGCCGCCGTCGCCGTCATGGCCGTTCTGAAAGTTCCCGTCATGGGTATCGCGGTGGCCGTGGTCTTCGGCGGTTCTTTCCTCCTTGGAACGGTCTTTCATATCGAGACCTTGCTGGTGGAGGGCGCCATCCAGCAAAGCGCAGTGCCGGAATTCCTGCACGCGGAAGAACGCGCGGAGTTGAGGATAGGGGAGAGCGCGCAATTTCCGGACGAAACGGACCTGAAGAGAAGGATCCACGCGTTCTGGGAAGACTACATTTTGAACGGCGTCGTTTATACCGGCACCGACGAGCGCTACCTGCCGTCCATCCGCGAGCACGGGCTCACCTCCGACGAAAAGTCCAAACCGTACGACGAAGAAGATTACCGGTTCCTGAGGGAGCTCGCGGCGCGCGCCAGCCGTCCGGACGCGCAGGGGGATTACCGGCAGCACGCCATCGTGGATTTTCCGAGCTGGAGCGGTTTTTATATCACCGACGATTTCCGGACGGCCTTCTCCTATGCCCAGCGCGGCCCGGAACGGGTCATGCTGCTCGAGAGATTCCTGTCGACCCTGATCGACTATTACGACCGCGGCCAGGTGGACCCTTCCGTGACGCGCGGCGACATGGAAAGAATCCGTGGCCTTCATGAAAAATACAAGACCCAGCGCACGGGAGGGGTGCCTGTTGTGATCCAGATCCCCATGCAGCGCATCCTGCCGCTGCTTCCCGAACCCATGCGCGGCGAATTGCAGCGCTACGAAGCCTTCGAAGCCCAGATCCTCGCGCGGGTGCGCCAATTCCCGATGGTCGACATCGGTTTCATCATGAAAGACATTTATCTGGCCGGCCTGCTCCGCAACAAAGGCATCGAAGGCACGCTGCCTTTCACCGAAGACATGCGCGTCATCCCGTATCCTCCGACTTTCGGAGAATACCACGGCGAACTTCGCGCGGCGCCGCGGCCGGAAATGCGCGCCACGGCCGCTCCGAAGCCGGCATCGCCCCAATTCTTCCTCGAAACCGGCTTTGGGCCGCATGGGAGCGTGCACTCGGTTTATCTTCTGGATCCCCGGATCAATCCGGCCCGCGACAAATTTACACATCATGCCATCACGCTCCGGCTCGGGCCCGGCCATTACTCCGAAGACTACCGCGATCAGACCATCGTGTACGATTTCTTCGTCACGGACAAACCTTATCCCGCGGACCGCGACCGGCTTATCGACCAGTCCGGCTACAAGGGGCATGCGGCGCTGCAGTTCGACGGCGAAGGGCGCCTCGAAAGCTGGCGGATCGACATCAGCGGGCGCCGCCGCGCGGCCTTCCCGTGGCTCGAAGCCTCACTGGTCCGTTGGCTCAAGTCTCAGAAGGGAAAGAAATTCGACCGGTCCAATACTGATTTTCCCGCGCTTTCGAGCCTTCACCCGCTTTATGAAAAAGCCGACCGGCTGCTCGACCGGTTCAAAGCGAACGGCGTGCTGCCCGCGGATGAAGAACGGCTTGCCGGGGAATTCGCGGCGCTCGGCCTGAATGCCGCGCCCGCGCTCGTGGATCTCGTGGAATTCGCGCATGAAGCGCAGGATAGAAACGCGGCCCTTCGCGTCGCCGTGCGCGCGCTGAGGATGATCGGAGCTCCGGCCGCGCCGCAGCTGATCGACGCGTTGAAGCGCGCGCGCGATGAAGAAACCCGCGCGGACCTTCTTAAGGCATTGTCCGGCATGAAGCGCGCCGCCGTGCCGGCGCTCATGGCCGCGCTTCGCGATCCGGCCCTGCGCCCTTATGCCGCGTCGATCCTGCAGAAAACCGATCCCCGCCGTCCCACGGCCATCACCGTGTCGCCGATCGCGGATTTCGCGCAGTTCAAGATTCCCGACGAAGGCACGCTTCCGAAGAAAAACATCCTGGTCTACGGCGGCCTGGGCGCGGTGATTCCGCGTTTTTATAAAGAACACATCGAGAAACTGGCCAGGCGCTACAACGTCGAGCTCGTGGCGCTGGACCTCATGCCCGATGATCTCGCGCGGCAGAGGATCGAATCTCAGGGGCTTCCTTATTCCACGTACTTCCAGGTGCCGCAGGGCAGCCCGCTCTTCGGGCAGCTCGGCGAATTCTTGAAAGCGCTGCTGGCCGAAGATCCCACGGGCGTGCTGCTGGTCACGCGCCCGAATTCGCACCTGGATTTCGTGCGCTGGGCCACGGAAAACGACATGAACGTGTTCGTGGAAAAGCCCGTCGTGCTTCCGGGACACGTCCCGGCGCTGCGGGAAGTCTACCGCCAGCATCCGGACAAGGTTTTCGCCATCGACTTTTTCTTCGACAACAAATCCGCGCTCGACGGCTTCGAACTCTTGAAGGCCAAGAATTTCGGCGCGCTCAAGTCTGTGAACGGCCGCATGATCGAATCCAACGGAATCGAAAAAGGCCGCGAGTGGCTGGTCAACCCGCGTGTAAGCGGCGGCGGCCTGGGCATGGACATGCTCGTGCATTTGTCCGCGCTCGGCGATCTGCTCCTCAGCAAATTCGGGCTCAGCTTGAAAGACCTGGAGCTGCATCCGGACGAAAGCTTTTTGTCGCGCTACGAAGGCGCGCCGGAAGAAACCGAAACTTACGCGCGCGTGGCCGGTCACGTCAAAGGCGTTCTGGTCGATCTCGGCGCGGGCAAGGGAGCTCACACGTCCGCGTACTACATGATCCTGGAAGGCACGAAGGGCACTTTGGAAATCAATCTCGGCACGGAAAAAACGCCGCCTTTCCTCGAGCTGCGCGATTTGCGCGGCCGCGTGGTCTACCATCAGGATTACGGCCCGGACATCGGTTATTATGGAACGGTCGGAAAAATTTTCGACGAGGCGCAGGGGCTGGGGCAGGTGAAGCAGTCCGAACGCGATTTCCGCATGCAGGCCACGACGCGCGCCGTGGAAGTGCTGGAAGAGGCGCAGCAAATCGTCGGCGAGCAGTACCAGAGCCACAAGCTCGGCGAGGATCCGGATGCGGCGCCTCGGAAAGCCGCACCCGCGGTGCCGAAAGTGGATTATCCCTATCGCGTGGTGCTGCCGAACGCCAAACACCCGGGCGAAGAGGTGCAGCTCGTGCAGGTCAGCACCCATGAGCCGGGCCGTTTTTACTGGGGCATTGTCGGACCGCATGTCGAATACGAAGGCGTGACCGTGCAGTT
This sequence comes from Verrucomicrobiia bacterium, assembly GCA_035495615.1. Lineage (NCBI taxonomy): Bacteria > Pseudomonadati > Verrucomicrobiota > Verrucomicrobiia > Verrucomicrobiia bacterium. The sequence continues at coordinate 17,202 of DATJFP010000021.1, forward strand.
CACCAAGAAGCGCCTGGTCGTCTCGAATCTCAAGTTCCCGGAAAATGATCTGGAAGACGGCAATGCGGTGGCGGTCAGCATCCTGAGATGGCTTCTGCGGGAAGCGCGGAAATATTATCCGGACGCGGAACATCCGCTCGAGATCACGGGCGTTCAGACGACGGAAATGATGCGCATCGCCGAAGAAGTTTTCGAGCCGGAAAGCGTGGAAGTCTACCACGCGATCGAAGAGAAATGGCGCAAGCCGTCGGAGCCCGGATTCGACCTCTACCGCGCTTACGGTCCGGTCAGCCTCGATTTCCACGACGGCTCCATCAAGGCCTCGAGAAACGGCACGGGATACAAAGTCGACAGCAATGTCTCGGACGCGGAAGTCGTCCTCGACGGCCACAAGATGACCGTGCGCCGTGACGGCCGCCGCGTGAACACGTCGTTCCTGGTTTCCTTTGAAATGCGCGGCAGGCCTTTGGCGGCGGCGCTGGCGGAACCCATGCACGCGGAACTGCGGGCCGTGCCTCTGCCGCAGCTGGCGGAAGCGGCGAACGAATATCTGGACGGCGGCAGGCCGGATGAAGCCGAGACTCTCTTGACCCAGCAGATTGCGCCTCTCTTGCGGCGCTCTCTAGGCGATTCGGCCACGGCTCCCGAGAATATCGCGGCCGGGCGCGAGGTTCTCTACGCCTATTCGAAACTGATCGGCGCGCGCGCGGGCGAAATCCAGGCGGTCACGGCTCTGGAAGGAACCGAAGGACGCGAACGGGGCGCGAAGATGCTCGCCGCTCTGGAAGAGCGCGTGAAAGAATCCGTGGAATTTCTTCGCCATGAAAAGCTGCGCCGCGAACGCTGGAGCGCGGCCGTCCAAGCCGAGTTTGAATACCTTTCCGCCGGCCTCGCGGGCGCCTACATTGCGGCGGCCGAAAAACTCCTTGCCGCCCCCGAAGGCGATGAGGCTGCGTCCCGGCAGGCCGCCGCGCGGGCCTGGCTGGATCATGCCGAGGGCGATCTGCAGGCTTACGAAAAGTATGTGCGCGCCAACAGCCTGTACGGAGAACCTTTCCGGATGCTGACGGAGTGGCAGGCCCGGCTGGCGGCCGCGCGCCGGCTGCTTCCCGCGGCTCCCGCCGGAGAACCTGAAACGGCTGCCGCGGCAAAGCCCGCGGTCTTGCCCGCTGCGGGACCGCTTCTGACCGATCTCACGCGGCAGGTGCATGACCTTTTGAATCAGCAAAAACGGGAAGAGGCGGAGCGCGTTCTTACCACCGAAGCGGCTCCGCTGATGAGGCGCTATCTCGAGGATTCCACGGGATTGCCGGAGCTTCCCATCAAGGCCGGGAGCTATGTGGTCGCGGGTTACAACCGTCTGGTGCGCGGCACGGCTCTTTTCATCACCGCCGAACCGGACCTGAACGGAACCCAGGGCCGGGAATGGGCCGCGGAATGGCTTCAGCATCTCGATGCTTTAATTGCCGAAACCGGTTTCTTCTTGAATCATCCCAAACATCGGACGGCGCCCTGGTTTGATGAGGCGACCTTCAATTTCCACCGCAATTCCCTGGGCGTTGCTCAGGCTTATCTCTCGGCTGCGGAAAAACTGATGAAGAGCCTGGACAATGACGACGCGTCCGCGCGAAAGGCCGCGGCTGAAACCTGGCTCACGCGGGCGGACAAAGATCTCGGTTTTTATGAAGTCTTTTTGCGGCGATATCGCATGGCCCCTTCCTTTTTTGATGAATTCAGGACGGTTCAGAGCCGGGCCCGCGCCTTGAGGGAAACAGCCTTCACCGAAAAGCCCCCCGCGCCCGCGGCGAAATCCGTTATCGCGGCCGAGCCTAACTTGCCGGCCATGGTCAAAATCATGCACCAACAACTGAGCGGCGGAATGCCCGATGAAGCCGAAGCACTGCTCCTGGACAAGATCGGCCCGCTCATGCGGCAATATTTGACCGATTCCCACGACCTGCCGGTCATTCAGATCTCGACGGGGAGTTACGTGACTTCGGGGTATTCCAAACTGGTCGGCATCCGCGGTGAACAGCTTCGGACCAGCACCGATGAATTTGAGGGACGGGAAGGCCGGGAACGCGCGGCGCGCCTGGTCGAGCGCCTGGAACGCCTCAACCAGGAAGGGCGCGACATCCTGAAGCATCCCAAACACCGCGAGACCGAATGGCATTCGCGGGCCCAGTTTTATTTTAATCTCGTGAGCGCCGACTTTGCCGCCGCCCATGTCGCGGCCGCGGAAAAACTCATGAAGAATCTCGAAGGCGACGATGCCGAGGCGAGAAAAGCGCAGGCAAAGGCCTGGCTCGAACTGGCGGAAGGGGAGCTTCGCGTCCACGATCTTTTCCTGCAGCGTCAGAAGCTCCAGCCCAAATACCATGATTTTCTTGCGCTCTGGCAGGAAAGGGCGCGCCAATTAAGGCAGCGCTTTTTCACCGAAGTTCAGGCGGTACGCGAAACCGTCCCGGCTCCCGCTGACGGCAAATCCATGGCGGCCGTGACAACCCTCGCGAAACCGGCGGGCGCGGCTCCGGCCGCGGTTCCTCCCGCGGTCAGGCAAGCGCCGCCCGCGGCGAAGAAACCGGCTGAAGAGGTCCGGAGCGAACCGGTGCGTTCCCGCGAGCCCCAGAAAAAGGAACTCACGCGCGAAATCGCGGGCACGATCGCGGCGAAAGTTCTGCATGATCTGAATCAGGCCAAAGGCGATTTCGCGGAGCTCGCGGACCTGGAAGCCTTTCTTGTCCGCCAGGAAGGCCGGGCGCAGAAACGGCACGGCATTGTTTCGGCGGGACTCACGGATCCGGAATTGAAACTCCTGAAAAGCCCGGAGATCACGGCCAAGGCCGTGGCGCAGCTTGTGACCGCGATTGAAGAGGTCCGGAAAAAGCTGGCCGGCGGAGAAAACGCGGAAGAAGCAGCGGAGCCCGTGAAAAAAGGCGGCAGGGCAAGACGCGGCGAAGCACCCGAAGAGATCACGGCCCCGCAGCCCTCGCCCGGTGAAGAGGCTCCGAAGAAACGCGACCGTGCCGAAAAAGCCGCGAAAAAACTGGACGGCAAAAAAGACCCGCGCGGCCACATGAGGGACCTGCGCGACGCCGTGCGTTCCGTGCGCGACGGCGACACAAGCGAAGTGCGGAAGCTTTTCCCGCGCGCCAAGCAGATCATGCTGCGCTGGGACGCGCACGGCAATAAAACCGACGTGAAGGAACATCTGCGCGCCTTCCGTGCGGCGGAAGCGCTCCTGCATGAAGAGCCGGCCGCTTTGAAATCCGAATTGCGCATGGCCGAACCCCGCAAAATCGACAGGGCCGGCGGGCTTGGGAATTACGTGAAGGAAGCCGTGCGCCGCGCGCCGCGGTACCAGGTCTGGGGGAAACAGTTCTTCCTGTCGCCGGACCTTCCTTACGACTTGCCGCCGGAAAGCCTGGCGCAGGCGCCGGCCTTCGTGAGGCAGGCGATCGACCATCTTCGCACCCGGCTCATCGACCAGAAGGGAAGCCATCCCATGGCGCTGGCCCAGGCGATCAGCCTGGTCGAAATCGAGCATTGGAGGCGGGAAGACGAACAATTCGATGCAAAGCGGTATCAGAAGCTTTTCCAACAGCTGTTCGAGTCGCCGCTGTGGCTTGACGAGATCGCGAATCCGGAAGGGAAGATCTCGATCGTGCTGCTGGGCAACACGCCGGACGCTTCGCATTACATCGTCTGGCGCGGCAAGGACAGGAACTTTGCGATTTCCAATGTGAGCTCCATGGGCCGCTACGCCATCCGTATCCGCGAAGGGACGTTCAAAGCCATGATGGACAATCATGATCCCGCGGCGCTCGCCATCCTGATCCTGCGCGGCGTTTTCAGGATTTTTATCCGTGAGGCCAGCAAGGTCCAGGGCTGGCAGGATGAAATGGGCATTGACGAAGAAGTCGCTGTGGAAATTCTCAGATATGTGGCGGATTCCAGGGCGAGCATCGACAGCTACAAAAAATATTATGAGCAGGAAGAGCAAAAGCTGAGGGATGCCCGCCGCGAGCAGTCACTCGCCTTGATCGGCGAAATGCGCCGGCAGTTCGGGGCGGAAACGGCCCGGCCTTACGACGTCATCACATTCATGACGCAGCGCAAGAATCACAAGAAAACCGTGACCAACAAACAGTTCCCGTTTTATCTCAGCGAAATCGAACAGGCCGTCCGGGAAGAAAAAATCTACGGGGCCAGCTACGGCGCGGGACGGCATGGGGCGGCCTTCCGCATCTATCTCGGCTTCGAGCCCGAGGACCTCAACACGGAGGTCGCGCTTTCGCCGGAAGAAGCTCTGCACCTGTTCCTGGATCACACGCTCATCGCCGTCACCAACGAAATCCGCAAAGGCGCGCTGGCCGTTGACACCCATGGGACCCAGCTCAAGAAGGAGAATTACGAGGAGTTTGCCGACGCGTTTTCGTGGAAGGGCATGGACTTTTTGAAAGAACAGATCAAGACCGGACGCCTGCAGCTCGTGCGACGGCAGGGAAATTTCGTCAAGCTGCGCGTTGCGGACATCGGCGAATATCTTCCAAAGGCGGAGTTGAGGGTGGCATCCGCGCCGCGGCAAGTGTATGTGCCGCGCTTTACCTGGGGTAAAAAAGACGATTGGACCACCAACTGGAAAGAGTATCTCGAGGCATTATGGAAAAAATACGCGGGCACCGACGATGTCCGCAAAGTGAGTTTTTTCGCCGAATCGACGCACGGCCTCTTCCACGATTTCCAGCCGGAACCCCGGGCCGAAGAATCCCTGGCTTTGCCGGTGTACGACAACAAGAAGAAGCTTGTGGGCGAAATCCATGTCGTAGTCTTGGATGCGCACACGAACGCCGTTGCCATGCTGCGTTTGGTGAAGCCCGGCGAATTGACGGATGAAACCGACGCGTCAGGCGTGGAAGCGCGGATCGCGTCGAAGTGGAAAGGCTGGGCTAAAGTGCCCTTCGTCACCCAATTTGATTCGGGTGTGGAAATGGGATTGATGTCCACGGTGCGTCCGATCGAAGACATCCACCGCGAACTTCTCGCGGCTTTGCGCGGCCTTTGGGAAAAAGCCCAGGCGCAGGCGCGCGGGGAAGGCCGGGTCGTAGTCGACTTCCCGGTGCCCGCGAGTGTGACGCCCGACCGCGCGGAGTTACGGGAAGCGGCTCCGGAGAATCTCAATTTGTATTTTGCAGCGCAGTATCCGGCGTCTTTGGAAGCCGTGCGCTCGGTTTATGATGAAGTCGCGCGGCAGACTTTGAGCAATGTTCATCCGCGCTGGGTGCTGGAAGCCTTCCTGAACCTGTATGCTCCTTCGGCGCGGGATCAGGTCCTGGATCAAAGCCATCCGCTCTTCCAGGCCGCGCGCAAGGCCATGGGCGAATATGCGTGGCTCTTGGACGGCGATGCGTCTTCGCACGTTCAGCTCATCATGCGTCTGCCCGCGGGAGAAGATTATGCCGCTTATCGCGCATCGATCGTTCTGGCGCTGGGGCGCGGGGACAGGATTTCTTTCGTGGCGCCGGGCATGGATGAAGCTCAGACCGAAGCCGCGCGCCGGGCATTCCTGGGGCCGCTCGAAAAAGTTTTCGGAACCGCGCTTGCCGCGGACCGCAATATCCGCATCGTTCCCACGCCCGCCGGCCGCGCCGAAGTGCTGCGCGCCATTCAGCGTTTTGCCGCGGATCATTCGTTTGCCGGAGAAAGCGGCGTGCTGGATACGGACAAGGCGTTTCTGCAGGAAGTGGGTTTCCGCGGCTCGAAGCTTCTTCTCAATCCCGAGCAGCTGCGCCGCGAAGTCGCGGTCGTGATCACGGCTGCGCTGCTGCGCAGCCAGCTGCCGGACACGTACTCCATCGTCGAGCTCGACCAGTGGATGCGCGAAAAAGGCCTGGACGCGGACACGCTCGTCGCGCGCGTCAGCCAGATGATCCAGGCCATCGAAAGCTTCACGGCTTCCGCGTAAGCTAGGTACCCCGGCCGCATGACCGGATGCTTCTGCCGGTCACCGAGAAATATTCTCGGCGCTATCCCCCGGCCTTTGTTGCTTTGACACGCCGGAACGCAGCTTCTATAATACACCGCCTCACCGCTCTACTTCTTCTTACGCGGGCATAGCATAATGGTAATGTCCCAGCCTTCCAAGCTGGTCATGCGGGTTCGATTCCCGCTGCCCGCTCCAATATCCCCACCGCTTTCACGCACTCTCATGAAATTTGTTTCGCGAAATGCCTCACGAATGCAGGATGAGCGGTCAGCGGGAATCGAAGAGAGACCCTTTTGCCCTTGATCGACGGAGCTGCGACCTTATGGGAGCAGCGACTTCCTTCGAAAGGGTCGAGTGGCCGACCAATCGCCGCGCGACGAATAAGTCGCGCACGCTTGGCGATGGGCGCGAGAAGGTGAGCGCCCCAGAAATGCCCGGAAGATTTGCGAGAAGCAAATCTGGAGGGCGCTTATGAGGCTGGAGGCGCCGATTCCCGTACGTTAAGAGCGAGATCACGTAGAAATGCGGCGGCTTTTAAATAAACACACGAATCCCTTGAAAGGATTCGTGTGTGATTTAAATCAGGAAGAGAAGAAGTTTACGCCGCCATAATCTTCTTGTTCAGAAGATCCTGCGAAGGAAGCTTGATCGCTTTCGCCAGCCCCAGCTTTTCGAGGATCTGGATCGCGAGATAAGTGGAATCAAATTCCCACCACTTGAGGCCGTGGCGCGCGGAGTGTTGAAAAGCGTGATGGTTGTTGTGCCAGCCTTCACCGTAGGTGATCAGGGCAACCCACCAGAGGTTTCTCGAATCATCTTTGCTGTCGTAGGTCTTGTAGCCCCACACATGGGCTGCGGAATTCACGAGCCAGGTGGAGTGATAAACCAGGACCAGGCGCACGAAAACGCCCCAGATCACATAGGGCCATCCGCCCCAGGCATACAGGCCGGCGGCGAGAAGGAAGGTCCAGAGAATGTGGATGCGGTCAAGGAACACAAGGCCTTTGTCTTTGGCCAGGTCCGGAGCGTGCTTGGAATAGAGGGCGAAATTATCGATGTCCTTGCTTTTGTTCATGCACCAGCCCATGTGCGCCCAGAAAAAACCCTGAAGCGGGCTGTGCGGATCGCCTTCCATGTCGGAGCGCGTGTGATGGAGGCGGTGAGCCGCCACCCAGGAAACCGGGCCGCCCTGGCAGGCAAGCGAGGCAATGGCCGAAAGAACATATTCCAGAGGCTTCGGAACTTCAAAGCTGCGATGGGTCAAGAGGCGGTGGTACGTCAGGGTAATGCCCAGACCGCCGGTCACCCAGTGAAGTACGACGCAAAGCAGAACTGCGTCCCACCGGAACGGGGTAAAGAAGGCCGCCAAGGCGCCGATGTGCACGCCTATAATGAAGAAAGCCGGAATGATTTTGATATTGGCCAGCATTTCCCGAAACGTCTTTTTGGCCAAAGGACGAGTTTGGGGTGCGGCGACAGGTGCTTCTAAGAGATCAGGGGACAAGATTTGGCCTTCTTTCTTTAGGAATTGACGTAATTTTTTCCGTGGAAGTTACCTAGGTATTTCGACGGAGGGCGAAGAATTCTGTATAGCTTAATCAATAAAAGCGGGTTTTACCAGCGGTTTTTCTGATTTTCCCTGAAAAAAGTATGCCCCGAACGGTCTAAATAGCCGTGCCCGCGCAACATACAATAGCGCCGATAATATTGTGCGAACGAGGAAGCAAGGACGGGACGCTCCGAATAAATTTTAAAGCTTATCAGAAATTTTAAATATCAATATATAACTTAAAATATCATTCATGATCGATGCCCTGGCATTGACACCCCGGGGTTTTTTGTTATAATAGGGACCCAATTCAGAGTAGTGCAGGCACAGAAGTGGGCAGATTTTTCAGCCCACTTTTTTATTTTCAGGAGAGTTCACGTGAATCAGGACCTTTTAACTTCATTAGAATATATCGAAAAAGAGAAGGGCGTCAGCCGCGAAGTCCTTCTCGAGGCGCTCAAGCAGGCGCTTCTTTCCGCGTGCCGCAAGACTTATCCCCACATCGAGGACGTCGAAATTCAGATCGATCCGATGACTTATAAGATCCGGCTCATGCATCAGGGCCGGGATATTCAGGACGCGAATTTCGGCCGTATTGCCGCGCAGACCGCCAAGCAGGTCATCATTCAGAAGATCCGCGAAGCCGAGCGCGACACCATTTTCGAAGATTACACGCAGAAGATGGGCGACATTGTTTCCGGCACCGTGCATCAGATCGAGAAGAAGGCCATTTTCGTGGACTTTGGAAAGTCGGAAGGCATTCTCCCCGCGCGCGAACAGTCGCCGGTCGACGAATTCCGCCAGGGCAACCTGATCCGCGCCTACGTGCTCGAAGTGAAGAAGACGCCGAAGGGCCCGGAGATCATTTTGTCGCGCGCGCATGAAGGACTTGTGCGCCGCCTGTTCGAGCTCGAAGTGCCGGAAATTCATGACGGCATCGTGCAGATCAAGGGCGCCGCGCGCGAAGCCGGCTCCAGGACCAAGATCGCCGTGTTCTCCAATGACGACAAAATCGACTGCGTGGGTTCCTGCGTCGGTGTCCGCGGCCAGCGCGTGAAGAACATCGTGCGCGAGCTCGGCGGCGAAAAGATCGACATCATCCGCTATAGCGATGAAATCGAGTCCTACATCCGTAATTCCATGGCGCCGGCCGAGATCGCCGAGATTAAACTGAACCGCGCCGAGAAGTCCGCCGAAGTGCTCGTCGAAGACGACCAGCTTTCGCTTGCGATCGGCAAGAAGGGCCAGAACGTGCGCCTTGCGTCGAAGCTGCTCGGCTGGAACCTCGATGTGCGCAGCGTGCACCAGAAGATCCCGCTTTCGTCGCTCGAAGGCATCGGCGAAAAGACCGAAGAAATCCTGAAGGCGGCCGGCATCCAGTCCATCAAGGACATTCTCAAGATCACGGCCGAAGATTTGCAGAAGCTCCCCGGCATCGGCGAAAAGACCGCCGAGAAAATCATCATCGCGGCGCACCGCGTCATCCTGGAAAAGGGCGATGGTCCTCCGGCGCCTTCTTCCCGCACCGTGCTTCCCGAAGTCGGTGAAGAAACTCCGGAAAGCGAAAGCGCCGAAAGCGCAGAGGGTGCGGAAAGTCCCGAAAACGCGGAAGCGCCCAAGACCGAAGAAAATCCTGAGAACCCCGGGAAACCCGAAGGCACGGAGAAGCCGTAAACCATGCGCGTTCACGAACTCGCCAAAGAACTGGGAATGTCGAGCAAGGACCTGATGGCCCGCATCCGCGAGCTCGGCGGCGACGTCAGCAGCCACATGGCTGTCGTGGACGTGAATCTTCTCATGCTTATCCAGGGCAAGATCGGCCCTGCCAAAGGCAAAAAAGAAGAAGGCGAAAAGGCCCCGGCCAAGTCCGCGAAAGCCAAGCCGAAAGAAGCCGAGCCCGAAGCCGCGCCCGTTGACGCCGCGGCGGAAGAAGAGCCTGAAGCCGAACCGGCCGCGCCGGGCGCGCCCGCGGAAAAAGCCGCGGTGAAAGTCCGCTTTCCGATCACGGTGGGAAACCTGGCGGCGCTCTTGAACATCAGGATTCCGCAGATGATCAAGGCGCTCATGGAAATCGGCATCTTCGCCAACGTGAACCAGCTTTTGAACGACGAGATCGGCATGGCGGTGGCGGAAAAAGTCGAGATCCCCATCGAGCCCGTGAAAGAAGAAGAGGAAGAAGTCAAAAAGGCCGCGGTGGAAAAGCCGGAAAACCTCAAACCCCGCCCGCCGGTGGTGACCATGATGGGCCACGTCGACCACGGTAAAACAAGCTTGCTCGACGCCATCCGCAAGACGAAGGTCGCGGCGGGGGAGCACGGCGCCATCACGCAGCACATCGGCGCTTACAACGTTTCGATTCCTGGCAAAGGCTTTGTCACGTTTCTGGATACTCCGGGCCATGAAGCCTTCACGGCCATGCGCGCCCGCGGCGCGAATGTGACCGACGTGGTCGTGCTCGTCGTAGCGGCCGACGACGGCATCATGCCTCAGACCGTCGAAGCCATTGACCATGCGCGCGAAGCCGGATGCCCAATCGTCGTCGCGATCAACAAATGCGACCTTCCCGCGGCGAACCCGGAAAAAGTTTTGGGCGAATTGCAGAAGCGTGACCTCGTTCCCGAAGAATGGGGCGGCAAAACCATTTGCGTGAAAGTCTCCGCGAAAACCGGCAAAGGCCTCGACCAGCTTCTCGAAATGCTGCTTCTCGAAACCGAAGTGCTGGAACTCAAGGCCAATCCCAGCGCGCCCGCGTCGGGCACCGTGATCGAAGCGCGTCTTTCCAAAGGCTCCGGCCCGGTAGCAACCGTGATCGTGCAGCGCGGCACGCTGAAAATCGGTGATACCGTGCTCTGCGGCACGCAGATCGGCCGCGTGCGTTCGCTGAAAACCGACCAGGGCAAGACCGTGAAAGACGCGGGCCCGTCGTTTGCCGTGCAGCTCAGCGGTTTGAACGGCGTTCCGGAAGCCGGTGAACCTTTCATGGTCGTCGAAGACGAAAAGAAGGCACGCCAGATCAACGAACGCCGCCTGCTCGAAAAGCGCGAGCGCGAAAGCAGCGCCTCCAAGCACCTTTCGCTCGAGACCCTTTACCAGAGAATTTCCGAAGGCAATTTCCGCGAGCTGAAACTCATCATCAAGGCCGACGTGCAGGGCTCGGTGGAAGCGCTCACGCAGTCGTTGGAGAAAGCCAGCAACGACCAGTGCCGTGTGCGCGTCATTCACGGCGGCGTCGGCGGCATCAACGAATCCGACGTCATGCTGGCCGCGGCGTCCGACGCCATCATCATCGCCTTTCACGTGAAGACCGATCCCAAGGCCGATCAGCTCAGCAAAAAAGAAGGCGTGGACATCCATTATTACCACATCATTTACGAAGCCGTGGAGAACATCAGGCTGGCCATGGAAGGACTCCTCGCGCCGACGCTGGAAGAAGTGATCGAAGGCCAAATTGAGCTGCGCAAGCTCTTCAAGTCCTCGAAGGTCGGCAACATCGGCGGCGGCATGGTCATCAAAGGAAAAGTGGCGAGAAACAATCCCGTGCGGGTGATCCGGGACCACATCGTTGTTTTCGAAGGGAAGATCGCGGCATTGAAGCGTTTCAAGGACGACGTCCGGGACGTGAACGAAGGCTTTGAGTGCGGTATTTCGCTGAACGGGTTCGACGACATCCGTGAAGGCGACATCATAGAATCCTACCGTATTGAGAAGACGGCCACGAAGCTCCGGTAGCAGTTCCTCAAGAGTTATCCCTTCCACAGTCCGGGAGCAAATTTTTTTCAGGAGATTGGAATGCAAGGCAAGCGCACGGACCGTGTGGCCCATCTCATGCAGATGGAACTCAGCCAGCTCGTCCTGACGAAAATCAAAGACCCGCGTTTGGGCTTTGTCACGATTACGCACGTGGACGTGGCGCCGGACCTGCGTTCGGCCTGCGTTTATTTCAGCGTGCTCGGCACGCCGGAGGCCAAAAAGAATTCGCAGACCGCGCTGGAGCGGGCCGCGGGATTCCTGCAGCGGGAAGTGTCCGGCGCGATCAAGCTGAGAAACACCCCGAAGCTCGTATTCAAGCTGGACGAGTCGCTTGAAAAGGGCATGGAAATCGACGGCATTCTGAAACAGATCAAGTCGACAGACGACACAGAAGACGGAGAACCGTCGGAAAGCCAGGACCCGAGTGAAGCGTAAAGACGGATTGAAACCTCTCGCCGCCGCGTTGAAGAAATACGACCGGTTCCTTCTTTCCTGCCACGTGATTCCCGAAGGCGACGCGATCGGAAGCATGCTGGCCATGCAGACGCTGCTCCAGAAGCTCGGCAAAAAAACCATGCTGGTCTGCCAGGACTCTTTCCCGGAACGCCTGTCCTGCCTTTCGAATAAAGGCTGGCAGGAAGTGCGGCACCTGAAAAGCCGCCCCGAATTCGAAGCCATGGTCCTGACCGACTGTCCCACGCTTCCGAGAATCGGCAGTGTGAAGTCGGTTCTGCGGCCGTCCACGGTGATTTTCAACATCGACCATCACATCAGCAATTCCAACTTCGGCCATTTTAACTACATCCGTCCGGACGCCGCGGCCACCGCGGAAGTGGTCTATGATATCTATGAAGAGCTGAAGGTCCCGATCAACAAAGAGACCGCGAAGAATTTGTACGTGGGTCTTGCGACTGACACCGGTTCCTTCAAATACAGCAACACGACCGCGCGTTCACACGAAGTCGCGGCGCGGCTCATCGCGACCGGCATCAACATCGAGAAGATCAACGACGACCTTCACGGCACGTATTCGCTGAGCACGATGAAGCTCTACAGCCGGCTTCTCGGGCGCGTGCGCACGGCCGGCGGCGGCAGCATCGGCTGGGTCGGAATGAAGCGCGAAGACCTGAAAGAATCCGGTGCCACGCATGAAGACGCGGAAGGCTTCATCGATTTTCTCCGTTACATTAAGCCCGTGAAAGTCGCGTTTTTCATGAGCGAGCTCGGCAGCGGGAAAAACGACAAGGCCATCCGGGTTTCGTTCCGGGCCAAAGGGCCGTACGACGTCAACAAAGTCGCGACGCATTTCAACGGCGGCGGACACAAGAAGGCCGCGGGCTGTACGATCCACGCGCCCATGAAAGAGGCGGAGCGCCGCATCGTCGAAACCCTGCGAAAGGAATTCCACTTCTCATGAACTTCAAGCAGGAAGCGCTCGTGAACGGCATTATTCTCGTCGACAAGCCGCGCGACTGGACCTCGCATGATGTGTGCGCCTTCATCCGCAAGAGATTCCACGTGAAGAAAGTCGGGCACGCGGGCACGCTCGATCCGCTTGCGACCGGGCTTCTTGTCATCCTGCTCGGCAAGGCCACCAAGCAGTCGATCGTGTTTACCGGCTGCGACAAGGAATATGAAGGCGTGATGGAACTGGGCGTTCAGACCGATTCGCACGACAGGCTCGGCAAGGTGATCAAGGAATGCGAAGTCGGCGAGATTTCCGACCAGGCGCTCCTCGACAAGGCCAAAGAATTTACCGGCGAGATTATCCAGGTGCCGCCCATGGTTTCCGCGCTCAAGCACAAGGGGGTGCGGCTCTATAAACTTGCGCGGCAGGGACAGGAAGTCCCGCGCGAGGGGCGGCCCGTCATGGTGCACACGTTCCAGATCCGCAAAAGGGAAGGGAAGTTCGTTCCTTTTCTCGTCCAGGTTTCCAAGGGCACGTACGTTCGCACGCTTGTCAACGATTTCGGCCAAAGCCTTGGCTGCCTGGGAACGCTGGCCGAATTGCGCCGCCTGCGCAGCGGGCAGTTCGACGTTTCCAAAAGCACGACGATCGACGAGCTTCGGAACCTGACGCCGCAGGATTTTGCCGCGAAAGTCCTGCCCATGAGCACGCTCAAGACGTATGCTTATTCTCAATGACATTGCCGCGTTTGTCCCCGATCCCAGGAAGCCGCTGATTCTCGCCATCGGAAATTTTGACGGGCTGCACCTCGGGCATCAGAAACTGCTCGACCGCGTGATCAAGAGCGCGCGCCGGCAGAATGGGCGCGCCGCGGTGTTCACGTTCCGGGAGCATCCGCAGCACGTGCTGCATCCGAGCTCGAAGCCGCCGCTGCTCACGTCGCCCGAGCACAAGATCTTCCTTTTGAGCGAAGCGGGTGTGGACATCTGCTTTCTGCTGGATTTTACGCCGGCGCTTTCCCGCATGGAGCCCGAGGCGTTTGTCCGTGACGTTCTCGTGCGGAAGCTGGGCGTGCGGGAAGTTTATCTCGGTTACAACGCCCGCTTCGGCAAGGACCGCAAGGGCGACGCGCACCTGATGGCGAAACTGGCCCAGGAGTCCGGGTTTCGTTTCGGCGAACTCGAGCCGGTCAAAAAAGCCGGGGGCCTTGTTTCCAGCACCGCGATCCGGGAGCTGGTCCGCGAAGGCAGGCTGGCAAAGGTCGAAAGAAAATACGGCCGGCCGTTCAGCGTGTTCGGCAAAGTGGTTCATGGGGCCGGGCGGGGAACGAAGCTCGGGTTTCCCACGGCCAATTTCGAGGTCTCGAGCGAGATCCTGCCGCCTTTTGGAGTGTATCCGGTGCGGCTGCGGGAAATCACGCTGCGCTTTTCCGGCGCCGGAAGGTCCAGGGCGCAGGAGGTCCGGGTGCGCAAAGGGCCGTGGCTGAAAGGCATCCTGAATTACGGGTACCGTCCGACGTTCGAGCAGGGAAGGCGGGCCGTGCCGGAAGTCTTCATCCTGGATTTCCGGAAGAAGATCTACGGCCGGAGCTTTGAGATCGCTTTTTATCCGAGGATCCGGGAAGAAAAGGCTTTTAAGGGGCCGGAGGCTTTAAAAAAGCAGATTGCGACCGATATTCAGAAAGCCCGCAGCTGTTTCCGCAAACTTTCCGGCAGGTAACAGACGTTCCCCGGCGTTTCAAAAGAAAGTCTTTACAAATCAGGACAAATTGACTATATTGATGGGTCAAAAATAGACACAAAAGAAAATGAGACAAGGAGTTAGAGAAGATCGTTATGGCATTGACGAAAGAGAATAAAAAGAAAGTTGTGACGAAGTATCAGAAATCCAAGACCGACACCGGCTCCGCCGAGGTTCAGATTGCCCTCCTCACCGAGCGCATCAATTCGCTGGAACAGCATTTTACGGCAAATGCGAAAGACCACCATTCCCGGTACGGCCTTATCAAGATGGTCAGCCGCAGGAAAAAGCTTTTGACGTATGTTCGCAACGAAAATCCTGAGCGTTATAAGGACATCATTACCCGCCTTGAACTCAGGAAATAACAGTCCCTCTCAAACTACTCGGAATCAAGGATAATCATATGGCAATCGAAAGAGTCTCTCGTCCCCTTTCTAATAGTGACTTCATTATCGAAACCGGCAAATGGGCCAAGCAGGCCCACGGCGCCGTGACCGTGCAGCATGGCGGCACCGTCGTCATGGCCACGGCCGTTTCCGAAAGGGAAGTGGATCCTGAAAAGGATTTTTTCCCGCTCACCGTGGATTACCGTGAAAAGCTTTATGCCGCGGGCAAGATTCCCGGCGGCTACTTCAAGCGCGAAGGGCGCCCCACGGAAAAAGAAACCCTGACCTCACGCCTCATCGACCGTCCGATCCGTTCGGCGTTCGGCAAGGATTATTACAATGAAACCCAGATCCTCGTGAACGTGCTTTCATTCGACGGGGAAAATGATCCGGACGTCCTCGCGATCAATGCGGCCTCCGCGGCGCTCATCGTCTCCGACGTGCCGTTCACAGACCCCATCAGCGCGGTCCGCGTGGGCCTGATCGGCGGCCAGCTTGTCATCAACCCGCCGATGGGCGACATGGAACAGAGCGACCTCGACCTCGTCGTGGCCGGTAACAAGCAGAAGATCATCATGATCGAAGCCGGTGCGAACGAAGTCCCCGAAGAGCAGATGATCAAGGCGCTCAAGTTCGGCCATGACGAAATCAAAAAGCTCTGCGACCTTCAGAGCGAGCTCGGCAAAAAGGTGAACAAGCCCAAGCGTGAGTTCGTGAAGCCGCAGGTTTGCGACGAAGTGAAGAAGAAAGTGGCCGCCATCGCGTCGCACCAGGCCTTCAAGCAGGCTTTCTCCGCAGGCTCCAAGGAAGGGCGCGAAGCCGCGGTGCAGTCGCTTTACAAGGACAAGGTCCTGGCCCAGCTCAAGCCCGCGGGCGAAGAAGAGTTCGACGAAAAGCCCGTGAAGACCGCTTTTGAAAAGCTCGAAAAGGAATATGTCCGCGACGTGCTCATCCTCGGCGAAGGCAAGCGAGTCGACGGCCGCGGCGCTTACGACATCCGCGAAGTGACCTGCGACGTGGGAGTACTTCCTCGCACGCATGGCTCCGCGGTGTTTACGCGCGGCCAGACCCAGGCGCTCTGCGTCACGACGCTCGGTACGGGCGACGACGAGCAGAGGATCGAAGCGCTGGAAGGCGAAGTGAAGAAGCGTTTCATGCTTCACTACAATTTCCCGCCGTCTTCTGTCGGCGAAACGGGCCGCACCGGCGGCACCGGACGCCGCGAAATCGGCCACGGCGCTTTGGCCGAACGCGCGCTGAAGCCCGTCGTTCCCACGAGCGAAGATTTTCCGTACGTTGTCCGCCTTGTCTCCGACATTCTCGAATCCAACGGTTCCAGCTCCATGGCCACGGTTTGCGGCGGGACGCTGGCGCTCATGGATGCGGGCGTGCCGCTGAAGGCCCCGGTTGCCGGCATGGCGATCGGCCTGATCACGGACGAAAAACGTTTTAAGGTCCTGACGGACATCGCCGGCATCGAAGACCACCTCGGCGACATGGACTTCAAAGCCGCCGGAACGGCCAAGGGCCTGACCGCGCTGCAGATGGACCTCAAGATCGCGGGCATCTCGGAAGAGATCATGCTCGAAGCGTTTGATCACGCGAAGAAAGCGCGCTTCAAGATCCTGGACATCATTGCCCAGACGATCAAGCAGCCGCGCACGGAGATTTCCGAATTCGCTCCGCGCATCACCACGATCCAGATCAATCCCGAGAAAATCGGCGCGCTCATCGGCCCCGGCGGCAAAGTCATCCGCGGGATTTGCGATGAAACCGGCGCCAAGGTTGAAATCGACGACAGCGGTCTTGTCATGATCGCATCGACCGAAGCCAAGGCCGCCGAACTCGCCGCGCAGCGTGTGCGTGAGATTACGGCCGAAGCCGAAGTCGGCGCCATCTATCAGGGCACGGTCCGCAAGCTCATGGCTTTCGGCGCCTTCTGCGAAATTCTTCCCGGCCAGGACGGGCTCTGCCACGTCTCCGAAGTCGCGGACGGTTTCGTGAAAGACGTGACCGAGTACCTTCGTGTCGGCGACGTCGTTCCCGTGAAAGTCGTCGGCGTTGAAAACGGCAAGATCAGCCTGAGCATCAAGCAGGCGAAAGAAGGCGGCTGGCCCAAGCTTCCCGAGGGCGCTGAGCGCGATACGATCAGCCCGCCGTCGGAACGCAGCAGGGGCGGCGGCCGCGATCGCAGCCGTTCGCGCCGTTAAGACATGAAGGAATACGAAGTCCAGATTAAGCTCCAGCCCCATTTCGAGGGGCTGGAGCTTCCTCAGTACCAGACCGCGGGTTCCAGCGGGCTGGATTTACTGGCCGCTTGCGACGCGGACATTGTCCTGCGTCCCGGCGAGCGCGCCCTGATCCCCACCGGGATTTCCATTTCCCTGCCTCAAGGAACCGAGGCCCAGGTCCGCCCTCGCAGCGGGCTTGCCATCAAGCATGGCGTTACCCTGCTCAACTCCCCGGGCACGATCGACGCCGATTACCGCGGTGAAATCAAGGTCATTGCCATCAATCTGGGGCAGGAAACCTTCACGGTCACCCGCGGCATGCGCATCGCCCAAATGGTGATGGCGGAAGTCATCAAGGCCAAGCTGGTTGTTGCCGATAATTTAAGCACTACCGCTCGCGGCAGCGGCGGCTTCGGCCATACCGGCCATTAACTTTCTGTAACGCCACAACTTAGGCAAATCCGGCTTCACTCGACATGCGAAAAGAGCGAATCAACGAAATCTGGGGAGTCTTTTTCCTTTTGCTGGGGCTTTTTACGCTCGCGAGCCTGCTTTCTTTCGAGCCTAAAGACATCCCGTTTTATACCTCGCATCCCTTTGCCCCGATCCAGAATTACACGGGCGTCATCGGCGCGTACGCCGCGTTCGGCCTCGTCATCACGTTCGGCATCAGCGCTTATCTCATTCCCATGCTTTTCCTGCTGTGGTCGGGGTGCTTCTTCCTCCAGAAAGTCCCCGAGCGCAAAGTCTTCAAATTCCTGGGCCTGGCCATCGCGCTTTTTTCCACGGCAACGCTCGTCGCGATTTCCGTGGCGGCCGAGGCGCGCTTTGACGAGGGCGGCGCCATCGGCTATCTCGCGGGCAGCCATCTCCTAAAATATTTCGGTCCGGTCGGCAGCTACATCGTCGCGGGTTCGTGTCTCCTGCTGTCGCTGCTTCTGGCGACAGACTTCCTGATTTATCCCGTGGTCAAAAAGATTTTCCAGAAGGGCCGCGCCACGATCCATTTCTCCGCGGAAAAAATCAGCGAGATCAAAGAAGAGATTTCCGATCTGACGCATGCGTTCAAACCGGCGTCGGCCGCGGCTAAGTCCGCTCCGGCTGCGAAAGCCGCCAAGGCTCCCGCCGCCGCGAAGGAAAAAGAGCCGCCCGCGCCGAAACTGCCGCCGATCGAAATGAAAGTGAAACGCTACCAGCCGGACGTGCCCGAGGAAGACGCTCAGGCCGAAGACAAGTCAAAGAAATCCAAAGAAAAAGACATCGAAGCGCCCGCGGCGAAAAAGCAGCAGCCGGCCGCGCCGCTTTCCGCTCCCGCGGCCGCTCTTCCTGCCGCGCCGTCCAAGCCCAAGGAAGAATCCGAAAACCGCCACGAAGGCGTGGTCGGTTCCAAGGCCGCGGCCGAATACAAGTTTCCGTCCATCGAACTCTTGAAGCGCCCGTCCGCCGGCCAGGCGAAGAACGATGACCTTCAGGGCAATTCCAGGCTCCTCGAAGAGACGCTCATGCGCTTTGGCATTGAAGTCAAAGTCGTGGAAGTCGAACAGGGCCCGGTCATCACGCGCTATGAGCTTCTCCCCGCGCCAGGCGTCAAAGTCAATTCCATCACGGCGCTGCAGGACGACCTGGCGCTCGCCTTGAAGGCGCGCAGCATCCGCCTCATTGTTCCGATCCCCGGGAAATCTGCCGTGGGCGTGGAAGTCCCGAACCTCGTTTCCAGCGTGGTCAGCCTGCGCGAGCTGATCGATTCCGCGCATTTTCGCGCGAAGAAAGCGGAGCTTCCGCTGGTGCTCGGCAAAGACACAAGCGGCAAGACCCTCATCGCGGACCTGTCCGTCATGCCGCACATCCTGATCGCGGGGACGACGGGCAGCGGCAAGACCGTTTGCGTGAACTCCATCATCACCGGCCTTCTTTATAATTCCACGCCCGAGCAGCTTAAGCTCGTCATGATCGATCCGAAAATGGTGGAGCTCGCGGTCTACAACAAGATTCCGCACATGCTGACGCCGGTGGTCACGAACGTGAAAAAAGCCGCGCACACGCTCAACTGGGTCGTGAATGAAATGGAAAACCGTTACAAGCTGCTGGCGACCTGCGGCGTGCGCAACATCCAGACGTTTAATGCCCGCCCCATGAGCGAAGAGGCTCTGCAGGCAATCCAGGGCAAGGAAGAGTCCGAGAACGTGATTCCCGCGAAGCTGCCGTACATCGTCGTGATCATTGACGAGCTCGCCGACCTCATGCTGACCGCGGCCGACAAGGTCGAGCCCGCGATTGCGCGCCTCGCCCAGCTTGCGCGCGCTGTCGGCATTCATTTGATCCTTGCGACGCAGCGCCCTTCGGTGGACGTCATCACGGGCGTGATCAAGGCCAACTTTCCCGCGCGCATTTCGTTTAAGGTCGCATCAAAGGTCGATTCTCGCACGGTGCTGGATGCGAACGGCGCGGATAAATTGCTCGGCAGGGGCGACATGCTTTTCATGAAGCCCGGCGACGAAAAGCCCACGCGCGGCCAGGCCCCGCTCGTCGTGGACGAAGAAATCAACGGGGTGGTGGATTTCTGGTCGAACCAGGCCAAGCCCGAATATCATCCGGAAATCGCGACCGCGCAGGAGGGCAAGTCTTCCCTCGAAGGCGGCGGAGAAAAAGACGAACTGTTCGACGAAGCCGTGGCCGTGGTCCTGGAAACAGGGCAGGCCTCGACCTCGAACCTGCAGCGCCGCCTGCGCCTCGGCTACACGCGCGCGGCCCGCATCATCGACCAGATGGAAGCCGAAGGCATTATCGGCCCCACCCAGGGCGCCAAGCCGCGCGAAATCCTCATCGCCCAGCACCAGCCCGCGGCCGTTGCCCACCCGTCCGCCGAGTCCGAATCCGCCTAAAAACACCCGAATGATTCATTGACCCGGAATGCCCCATTTTTTATAATAATGGGCCGTTTTTAAGGAATTATCCCCGGTCCTTGCCGGGTAAGCAGTTGTAACGATTTTTCCCTGTCCCGCGTTGATGACGCTGGACTGCGCTGGCGGAGCCGATAGTTTCCGTTCCGCGTGCGGGAATAAAAGACATTCCCCTGTAGCTCAGTTGGTAGAGCAAGTGACTGTTAATCACTTTGTCCCTGGTTCGAGCCCAGGCGGGGGAGTTTATAAGCCCTGCGGGAGTTTTCCCGCAGGGCTTTTTCATGCCTTGACAGTATCTGCATAAGCAGATATAGTTTGGTCATGAAACTGACCAATTTGCAAATCGCGCTGGCTGCCATTGCCGATCCTACGCGGCTTAGAATCATGAACCTCCTTCAAGAAGGAGAGCTATGCGTATGCGACGTGATGAGCGTTCTTAAAGAACCTCAATCCAAGGTGTCGCGCCATCTTGGCTATCTCCGGAAATCGGGATTAGTTGAAGCGCGCAAGCAGGGTCTTTGGATGTATTACCGTTTAGCTAAGCCGAGCGGGAAAACAATTCAGGGCGTTTTTGAGGCTTTGAAATTAGCCCAAAATGACTGCGAAGAGCTGAAAGAAGACCTGCGGGAATTTAATAGAAGCAAAAGCTGTCTGGTAGCCTGTTGTAAGTAAAATTTTTTGGTCAAAATACATCTGCATAAGCAGATATGGAAGGAGGGGTTCCAATGGATTGTTGCAATGGAGGGTGCTGCTAATGAACATGGTTTCAAAAGCCCTGGCGGAGATGGGAGGCGCGTTTGCTCTCATCTTCGTTGGCGCCGGAAGTATTATGCTTTCCGAAAAGCATATTGTCCCGGCTTTTTGTATTCCTCTCGCGTGGGGTCTCATGGTTTCTCTGATGATTATCGCGGTAGGCCATATATCGGGAGCGCATTTTAATCCGGCGGTTACTCTTGCTTTCGCGATAACGAAACGCATTCCGTTTAGCGAAATCTGGTTTTATTGGACGAGTCAGATGATAGGCGGGATTATTGCCGCCAGCCTTTTAGGGGCTTTGAACAAATGAAAACAAAAGTGCTTATCCTATGTACTGGAAATTCCTGCCGTTCTCAAATGGCTGAAGGGATATTGAGGCATTATGGAGCAGATAAATTCGAGGTTTTCAGTGCTGGAACCAAGCCTTCCACAGTCAACAAAATAGCCATTGAGGTCATGCGCGAACTTGGTATTGATATATCCGGCCAACGTTCTAAGAGCGTCAGCGAGTTGTTGGGGCAGCATTTTCACTATGTCATAACTGTTTGTGATAATGCCAAGGAGTCCTGTCCTATTTTCCCGGGGAATAGCACCCAACTCCATTGGGCATTTCCTGACCCGCCGCATGAGAAGACGATTACCGAAGAAGTCCGAAAGGAGTTCCGCAAGGTCCGCGATCTCATTCATACCCGCTTTAAGAAAGTGGCCGAAACGGGAAACTTTTAGGCGACTAAGCTGATTTGGGCGCTTTCCAAGAGGATACGGATCGAAGAAAGTTCAATTTTTAAGGCTTCGGAAAGGTTGCGAAACGCGTCCAACAGGGGGAGTTTTATAAGAAAAGGCCGCTTCGAGTCCAATCGCTGCGGCCTTTTTTTTAGTCTTTGACGCTTTGGGGGGCTGATTCTTTTCGAAGAAATTCTCTGAGGTCATAAGCAGTAGTATGTTCGGGCCCGATCTCCCATTCTTTTTTTCTGCTATGGTGCAGAAGCGTCACAATTCCGGTCTTTGCCTTATGGGCCATTTTTTCAAAACACGCCCTCCGGTCCGGCTCTCGAAGCTCCTTCTCGTATTCCTCTAGAAATCGATCATGAGTCCAATGTTTCCAAATTCTCATTTCCTTCAACTCATAAGAGGGCGCGAGCTCATGCATCCAAGTATAAGGCGCGAGCGTATAAGCATCCATTCCCTCCGGCCACAAAGTTTCCACGAGATATCTTTCGCCATCAGCCGGTTCATAAGTTTCATAAGCGCTTTTCAATTTAAGGGGCATTTTTTCCTCTCTTTCTGTTCAGAAGCGGGGAATCCCGCGAAATACTGTTCATGGACAACCCCCCTATTGAGGAGTATGCTGAATTTATAGGGGGGGAGGTGATTGCTATGGCAGCAGTCCAACAAGGCGGCTCTAAGATGCGGACAATGGAACTCGTTATGCCGGCCCACCTCGGATTTCACCTCCGCATTATCGCGCGGTTCGTGCAGCTTGCCCTCAGATTTCGTTCTTCTATTAAAATTCGAAAAGGAAAGCTCGTTGCTGACGGTAAAAGCATCCTTGGTCTTCTCACGCTGGGAGCTGCGTGGAAGTCAAAGATGGAAATCGAAGTTTGCGGTGATGATGCTGATCAGGTCGTCGAGCGTATTAACGAGTTTTTTTTGATGCAAGAAAATAGATAGACTGAAAGCGGCGTTTGCCCGACGGCGCATTTGTTTTCTCTATTCTGGGGTTTTGTGGATGCTGCTTTCAATGATTCCCGCGGCAATGGCATAGCGGGTCAGGCCCGCGGTGTCATGGATGTTTAACTTTTCCATGAGATGCTGCCGGTGTTTTTCAACCGTTTTGATGCTGATATCAAGTTCCGCGGCGATCTGCTTGTTGGCGTTCCCTTCGGCAATTAATTGAAGCACCTCGACCTCGCGCGAGCTTAGGCTGATCTTTTTCCCTCGAGGAAGAGCTTCCCGGCGGCGCAGTTTCTGATAAAGTTCGGGCAATCGTTTGGCGATGGAGGGGCTGAAAAATCGATTTCCCTTTTGGACTTCCCGGATGGCTTTCGACAAAACCTCGTAAGAAGTCTGCTTGATGATATATCCTGAGGCGCCGAGTAACAGCACCCGCTTGACGTATTCTTCGTCACTATACGCGGAGAGAATGATGATTCGTGCCGCTGGCATAGACTTCAGGATTTGCCGCGTGGCTTCAAATCCGTTCAAAAGCGGCATCGCGATATCCATCACAATTACCGCAGGACGAAGCGCCTTGGCGAGCTGCACGGCCTGGCGGCCGGTTTGCGCCTCACCGACCACTTCGATATCGCCTTCAGCCTCGAGCAGCATCCGAAGCCCTTGCCGGAGAATTTTATGGTCCTCAGCCAGGAGGACGGTGATTCGATTTGCCATTGCTTCGTCTTGCTCCGTTGATGAAAGGAATCTCCACCCGGACCAAAGTGCCTTTGCCGGCCGTGGACTCGATCGTAAAGCTGCCATTAACCATTTCTACCCGTTCCCGCATCCCGATGACGCCTAATCTTTTGTGCCTTTTGGCGAAAAGCACGCGGTCCACTCGAAAAGATTTGCCATTGTCTTTTATTTCCATGCGAATGGAATTCCGCAGTTTCAGGATGCTCAAGCTCGCTTTGCTTGCTTTCGCATGCTGCGCGACATTCGTGAGCGCCGATTGGGCCACTCGATAAAGCATCGTACGCTTGGAGCCGCTTAATCTTTCCACACCGCGAAAGACCGTAAAGCGGACGGGAATGCGAGTTCTTTTTGTGAAGTCTTTTATGTAGGAAGTCAAAGCCGGAATAAGCCCCAGGTCGTCCAAGATCGTTGGGCGCAATTCCCGGGCGAACCGGTGCACAATGTTCACCGAATTTTCTACAAGGCGCTGCGTATGGACTATTTTTTTCTTGAGGCCCTTCGTGTTGGTTGCAGCTTCTTTTTTTAACCCGCCCAGATGGACATTGATTCCGGCCAGGGTCTGAGCGATTTCATCGTGAAGCTCGCGGCTGATCTGCCTCCGTTCTTCCTCCTGCGCGAGCAGGATCTGATGAGACAGGCGCCGCAAACGCTTTTGCATCTCGCGCGACTCGCCCAGCACTTGGTTATAGTGCTGCTTATTTTTTTTAAGCGCGGCCTCCGCGATCTTGCGCCGGTGGATCTCTTGTTTGAGTTTATCGTTCCTAGGATCGTTCATCGGATTCCCTTCACTATTATCGAATAGTTACTTTGATCCGTCCATGGGTAATGAAATGCTGCTTAGGCGGCCTGAAGCTGCAAGTACACCGATTTCCACTGGGTGAGCATTTGATGAAATCGGCGGCGGGCCTCTAGGCTTCTAACAGCGGCTTCCTTCGTTGCATTGGAATGCCGTGCAATGCGCTGACAGAGAATCTGCTGATAATCCCTGGCGGCATGCTCCCAATCGCCCAGGGTTTGCTTGAGTTTTTCATATTGAGCCTGAAGCATTTCTCGGAAAGTCAAGGCGCCCGGATTTTCGAGTCTTTCGAGAAGCCGGTCTTCAAGACTTTGTTTTTCGGCGGCCAGTTGGGCGGCAATAATACGGAACTTGGACATCTTTCTTAAATCCCACGCAAGCCCCAGCCCGGAGAGTAGAGCAATTATCCATTTGGTTGGGTCCCATTGGTACCAGCGCACGCCATTCCGGTAATCTCCCGGGAAATGATGGTGATAATTATGATAGCCCTCTCCATTTGTGATCAAGGCCGCCAGCCAGTGGTCCTTCGCCGAAGAATAAATGTCGTAGGTGGCTTTCCCAAACTTATGGCAAACCGAATTGATGCAGAAGGTGGCGTGGTAGACCAAGGTAAGCCGGGTGCAGACGCTTAAGAGGAAGGCTCCAAGCAGATGCCCTGTAAGCGCGCCAACGACGAGGGGAGTGAGAATCCCCGCCGTGATTGACCATGCCGTGTAATAACGATGCTGATGCGCGAGAAGCCGGCTTTTTCGCAGGTCTCTTGCATTCTCATAATGGAGGGGATGCTGCCAAAAAATGAGCCATCCAATGTGCGCGTAAAAGAACCCTTTTTTAATGCTGTAGGGGTCAAGCTCGGAGTCGACTAAGCGGTGATGATCGCGGTGCTGCGAGGCCCAGCGGAGGGCGGATTGCTCGAAAGCGGCGGCCCCGAAAAAGAGCACGAGAAAACGGACAAGGGCATGGGCTTTAAAAGTGCAGTGGGCAAAGAGCCGGTGGTAACCCAGGGTGATGCTGGTGCTCGTAACCGCCATGTAAAACAAAAAGAGCAAAAGCTCCGAGACTGAAATGCCAAAACGGAGAAGATAGAGGCAAGTTCCAAGCGTCCCTAAAAGGGTCGTGATGAAGAAAAAAATGACATTGGTCCAGATCACCTTTTTTACCGGGACCTGCTGTTGCGCCGCCGTAACCTCTTTGTTCCCAAATCGTTGTCCCATTGCTTTTTGTCTCATGGCTTCAATGATAATTCAATTCAAGGCCGCGCAATATGGGGTATTCAGCCCATGGACCGGAGGTGGGGTCAATACCCCATAGTTATTGTATCCGATAAGGTTTAACCTGACAGCTCGATCGGCGAAGTTATAGAGAAGGTATGGGGGGTGGTATGAAATCGACGTCCATGATTCTGTCTGATTTTTTAACCCAAAATAAAAATGAGATTATTCAGCTATGTAGAGACAAGGTGCTTGCCGCGGGAGAGTCCAAGCCAACTTCAACCCTGTTAGAACGAGGGCTGCCTTTCTTCTATGATGAGCTCATCGAGGTATTAAAACGCGCCGGTTCCCTGGCCTTTATCGACCTCATTAAACAGGATGGCGAAGCTGCCGTGCATGGAAAAGAGTCGTTGCGGCTTGGCTACACAATCTCCCAAGTTGTTCATGCTTACGGCGCTGTTTGCCAATCCATCACAGAATTTGTCCAAGCTAAATCGTATCAAATCACTCCTCTCGAGTTTCAAACTCTTAACCTTGCCCTTGATTGCGCCATCGCCGAGGCTGTAACCGAATTTGAGAAAACACAAAGCGAAAATGTCGCCCGAAGCGAATCTGAACGCCTAGGCTCCCTCATTCATGAACTGGGGAATTCGCTTGCGGCAGCATCGATCTCTTCTGATTTGATTCAATCGGGGCGAGTGGCAAGCGCGGGCAAAACCAGCGATGTGTTGAGGGGGGCGCTCAAGCGCATGCGCCACATCCTGGATGTTTCGCTCACTGAAATTCGTTTGCGGACGAAAGCCCCATTGGAAGCAGAACAAATCCGTCTTATTGATATTATAAGCGAGATAGAAGCCGTTACGATGATCATGTATGAGACTAAAAAAATCCATTTGGAATTTCATATCGATCCTTCCATTGAATTAACCGCTGACCGCCATCTGGTTTTTTCCGCGCTCTCGAATTTGGTGAACAATGCCATGAAATTCACAAAGAGAAATGGGCGTGTCTTCGTACGCGGCAAAGAATCGGCGGGGCGCATCTTGATTGAAGTAGAAGACGAATGTGGGGGCTGGCAGGAAGAAGATAATGTGGAGGAGTTATTCGATCCTTTCGTCCAAAAAGGAGAGGATAAATCCGGTTTAGGTTTGGGGCTCTCCCTCAGTCGTAAAGCCATCGAATTAAATCGCGGCAAACTGACGGCGCATAATATCCCGGGAAAAGGATGCGTCTTTACAATCGACCTCCCGAAGATCGAGAAATAGTTTCCATCAAGACTTTGAAAGTCCATGGCGCTAGATAGTGCCCAGTTGCGAAAGTCGTCCTGGACGGGGAGGCATTAAAAAAGCCAGTGCCCATGAGGGTGCTGGCTTTTTTATTTGAACCCGGCCCTTCAGCGAAGAAACCCTTTTAGGTTGGAAGAAGTGCCTGTTTCGCTTTCTATAGGGCTTATAGGTTCCGCTAGCTCTCTCATCGAATGAGGCGTAGACTCCTATTGTGCTTCGATTTATAAAGAAAGGGCATCTGTGAATTTTAAGGAAAGATTCAAACCATTTATTGAACATCGAAGGCAGCTCAAGACCATCTACGTGGCGACTTGTGACGAAACCGGCCAGCCCAATTGCGCGCCAAGATTGCTTATCGATATCACGGAGCCCAACCACATCTTTTACGTTGATTTCAAGTCATCACAAAGCTATGCGAACATTTGCTCGACCAAGAAAGTCTCTCTGGCTTTTATGGACGAAAGAAATCTCGTAAGCTTTAAAATCAACGGGCGTTGCGAAACCATACAGTCCAGCAAAGAGCTCAAGACCGTTAAGGACAAATGGGCCAAGATCGTCAATGGTTATCATGCGGAGCGGATCATCGAACGGGTTACGGGGGTTGTTTCGGGCAGGGTTGGAGAAATCGTGCTCAGTGAGGATTACGTATTCATCAAGTTTTCTGCAGAGAAAATGAAACACGCCGTGATCCGGCATCCCAGTGCTTATCCGATAGGTAAAATAGCGGCTTTACAGCTGCGGATCGACGATCTTCAAAAAGTCGTCGAGAAACAAAAAGAGGACGGGCGGGAGATGGAAGTCTCCAGAGATTCCTATAAAGCAAGCTCAGATATGTTTGAAGTCGCCGCAATGCAAGACAACCTTACGGGACTTTACAATCAGCGTGGTTTTATCGTCCTTGTGGAGCAGCAATTAAAGATTGCCAAGCGGCAGAAAAAGGACAGTTTTTTTATATTTTCAGATGTGGATCATTTGAAACGGATTAATGATACCTTCGGCCATGCAAAGGGGGATCAAACGCTCGTGGAAATTGCGCGGATCTTGAAGAAGAGTTTTCGCGAATCGGATATTATCGCCAGAATCGGCGGAGACGAATTTGCGGTGGCGATGGTGGATTGCGGGAAGGAAAATCTGGATTTAGCAAAAGGCCGGTTAAAGAAAAATATAGAAGCGTACAACCGAAATTCCCGGGAGGCTTACCCCATCGAGCTTAGTGTCGGCGTCGCCTGCTGCAACTCAGACGACACAATCGATCTGCGTAAGCTGCTTCATCAAAGTGATCAAATGATGTATGAAGAGAAAAGAAAAAATAATCCCGAATCTCTTTAATTTGCACAGGCCCGCGCTTCAGAACTCAAGAAAGCCCACGATCTCATCCATGCACGATTTAAGAAGGTGGGCGAGACAGGGAGTTTTTAGGCGGCCAAGCTAATTCGGGCACTTTCCAAGAGGATACGGACCGACGAAAACTCAATTTTCAGGGCGTGAGTAGGGTTCCGAAACGCGTCCAACAGGGGGAGTTTTGCAAAAGGCGTTGTGTGGGTATAATCTCACAACGCCTTTTTATTTAATCCGAAGCTTGGAGGTGGGGACATGAATAAAACAAATTCTTTTTTATGCTCATTCTTTGCTTGTTTTTTATTAATCCACACCGGCTCTTTTGCCGCCGACATCCCTCAAGCCTCTCAGCAGGAGACCTTTAAGCGAATCGAAGAGCTGACGGGTGCCAAAGGCGCTTACGACGAAAAGGAGCAAGTCTTCAAAGTCAGCTTTCCTCGTAAAGATTTAGAAGTTAATGCGGCCGGGGCCAAAATAACTCCACCAATGGGACTTACCGCCTGGGCTGCTTTCAAGCTGATGGGCGATCATACCATGATGATGGGCGACATGGTGATGACCGAAGACCAGGTCAACCCGGTCATGAGCGTTGCGCTTGAAAATGGTTTGGAGGTTACGGCGCTCCACAATCATTTCTTTTGGGATTCTCCGAAAATAATGTTCATGCATATTGGCGGAATGCGGGATACGGAAGCTTTAGCCCAAGCGGTCGGAAAGGTTTTTGAAAAAATCAGAGAGACAAGCGGCGGCAAAGGCGAAAAGCCTTATCTTGAAATTGATCCCTCAAAGACATCTCTCGACCCCAAGAACATCGAAGAAATCATGGGTAAAACTGGAAAAATGAACGACGGCGTTTATAAGATTACCATTGGCCGGACCACTCAAATGGGCGGTCACGAAATGGGTAACGCGATGGGCGTGAATACCTGGGCCGCTTTTATCGGGAGCGATGAAAAGGCGTTGGTTGACGGCGATTTTGCCATGCTCGAATCCGAAGTGCAGCCCGTATTGAAGGCTTTGCGCGGCGCGGGAATCAATATCGTCGCGATTCACAACCATATGACGATGGAAAATCCGAGAATCATTTTTCTGCATTATTGGGGGATTGGCGCAACAGTCGATCTCGCCAAAGCCTTAAAGGCCGCATTGGACTTACAGAAACAATGACCGGGAGGGCCCTTGTTCGGAAAACGCTTAACAGAAAAATTTAAAAAAGAGCTGAGAATTTACCAGCTTATTTTGAAGGATTCCCGGACGCCGGGAATTTCGAAATGGTTCTTAGGAATGGCGGTTGCCTACGCCCTTTCTCCCATCGACCTTATTCCGGACTTTATACCCCTTCTTGGAGTGTTAGACGATCTGATTATTGTTCCCTTGCTCATTTGGCTTGGCATTCGCTCCATTCCCAAAAAGATTTTAGAGGATTGCCGAAACCAAGCAAACAACCAGGAGAATTGACGCATGAGAAAACTGATCGTTCTTTCCTTTATATCGCTTGATGGCGTCATCCAAGCCCCCGGAGGCCCGGAAGAAGATACTTCGGACGGTTTCAAATACGGCGGCTGGACTTTTCCTTATTTCGATGGCGTGTCGGGAGAGATTATGGCTGAACAGATGTCCCGGCCGTTTAACCTGCTTCTCGGCAGAAAAACTTACGATATTTTTGCCGGGTACTGGCCGCATCATGGAGACAAGTGGCCGGGGGTTAACGACGCGCCCAAGTATGTTGCCTCAAGGAACAGCTCGCTCAAACTTGAATGGAAGAATTCGGTCCTCCTGAAAGGCGACATCGCAGAAGAAGTGCAGAAGCTCAGAAAACAAAACGGTCCCGAGCTGCATGTGTACGGCAGCGGCGATTTCATTCAAACTCTTTTGAAACACGATCTCATCGATGAGCTTTGGCTCAAGATCTTTCCCGTCACTTTGGGGAAGGGTAAACGCCTCTTTGCCGAAGGCGCCATCCCCGCAGAGTTTACTTTGACGGACTGCAAAGTTTCTCCGAGCGGCGTGATCTTTGCCAATTACAAACGGGCGGGAGAGGTCAAAACGGGATCGTTCGCGGCCGGCTGAACAGGATTCAGGCGGCGCCGGGCTTAGCGGGAATTATCGGCCTATAATGATCCGCGCGTCGAGAACGGATGCGCCGGCGCCTTCCGTGTGGACCATCAGGGGATTGACGTCGATTTCCTTGATTTGCGGGTGGTCCATGGTGAGCTGGGAAAGGCGTTCGATGCATTCCACCACTTTCGCGATGTCGGATTTTTTTTCGCCGCGCACGCCCTGAAGGATTTTATAACTGCGGATGGATTGCACCATCAGCTCGGCGCTGCGCTTGCGCAGCGGCGCGAGCCGGAAAGTCACATCTTTCAGCACCTCCACATAGATCCCCCCCAGACCGAACATCACCGTGGGACCGAGCGCCGGATCGCGGTTCATGCCGAGGATGACTTCTGTCCCCTTGCCGGACATCCGCTGCACGAAGAAACCCTCCAGGCGCCCTTTGGGAAACACTTTGGCGAATTTCTCTTTTATTTCGCGGCAGGCCGCGAGGACATCCCCTTCATTCCGGAGATCCAGGCGGACCGCGCCGAAATCGAATTTATGCACGATTTGCGGCGAAATCGCCTTGATGACGACGGGGAAACCTATGCCGCGAGCGGTCTTGCCCGCATCTTCTTCCGAAGACGCGAAGCCGAACGGGAGAACCGGGAAGCCGTAGATTTTGAGGATTTCCATGGCCCGGTCGATCGGCACCATCGTCTGGCCGCTTTCGGCGGTTTCGCGAATGATCTTTTGGACGGCGCCTTTGTCCACGTCAAAGGATTTGATCGTGGTCCGCGGGCGCTGGATCCATTGGTGGTACCGGTACATCCGGCCGAGGACTTGCCCGGCATTTTCCGGAAAACGGTAATGGGGAATACCGTTCTCTTCCAGGATTCTTACGCCGGCAGAAACGTCGGCAATGCCCATAAAACACGCGATGATGGGCACCTTGCTCGCGGCGGCGGCCTTTACGATCACGCGCGCGGTTTCCTCGATCGCGGTCATGGCCTGCGGCGTCAGGATGACGAGCAGGCTGTCGACTTCCGTGTCCTGCGCTACGATGCGCAGGGCTTCTTCATAGCGGCCGGCGCGGGCATCCCCGATGACGTCGATCGGGTTGTGGATATTGGCCGTGGGCGGAAGCGCTTTAGCCAGGGCCGCTTTTGTTTCCGGCGAAAAGGAAGAAAGGCTCAGCCCGCCGCGGATGCAGGTGTCGGTGGCAAGGATCCCGGGGCCGCCGGCATTGGTCACGATGGCCACGCGCGGCCCTTTGGGAAAGGGCTGCTTGGAGAAGGCGATGGCAAGATCGAACATCTCCTGGATGCTGTCCATCCGCAGCACCCCGGCCTGCGCGAAAATCGCGTCGTAAACTTCGTCGGCGCCCATCAGCGAGCCGGTATGGGATTGCGCTGCTTTCGCGCCTTGCGCAGTACGTCCCGATTTGATGACGAGGATGGGTTTGGATTTCTCCAGGTCACCCGTAATTTCGCTGCTGGTATCGATGAACCGCCGGGCGTTCACCAGGTCTTCGACGTACATGAGGATCACGTCGGTCCCGGAATCCGTCTTCAGGTAATTCAGCATGTCGATTTCGTTGAGTCCCGACTTGTTTCCCAGGCTGACGAATTTCGAAAAGCCGATGCCGGCGCCTTTGGCGTAGTCGAGGACGGCGGTGCAAAGCGCCCCGCTCTGCGAAACAAAAGCGATGTTTCCGGCGGCGGGCATCGCGCGGGCGAAGCTTGCATTGACGAGAAAGTCAGGGTCCGTATTGATCAGGCCCAGGCAATTCGGGCCCAGCATCGCGATGCCGTAATCCTGGGCCGCGGCCAGCAGTTCCTCTTCACGCCTGCGGCCGTCTTCGCCGATTTCGCGGAAGCCCGCCGTGATCACGATGGCCGCTTTGGCCCCTTTTTCCCCGCAGGCGCGCAGGGTTTCCGCGGCCGCGGCGGGCGGGACGATGATGACCGCGAGATCGAACGGCGAAGGAATGGCTTCAACCGAATGAAAGCAGGGAAGACCGCAAATCTCGTCGGCTTTCGGATTGACGAGATGGAGCTGCCCTTTGAACCCGCCGCGCCGGAGATTGTCCACCATGGCATGGCCCACGGTTTCGGGATTGCGCGACGCTCCGATGACAGCGATGGAATGGGGAGAAAAGAGGGACGCTATCTTGGAGAGGTCGGTCTTTTTCTCAGTAAGGGTGCTCATAAACTCTCCGGTCTTCAGTCAGGTCTATTCGTATAAATAAAGCAAAAAGGCCACGTTCTCTTCGGCCGTCAGCGCATGAGGGGCGGACGCTTTCATGCAGATAATCGTGCCGGGCTCCATGCGCAGGGCAGTGCCTTCGAGGGCAAAAGATCCACGGCCCTGGATAACGTGCAGCACTCCCGCCCGCGGCGTGGAATGCTCGTCCATCCCTGTTCCTTTCGCAAGGCACATCAGCGTACAGCTGAAATGTTTGCCGTGTGCAAGGACTTTGCTGTAGATCCCGCCTTCTCTGAACTGGATTTCGCTGGCAAGCTGCATGGCTTTCGTCCTTAGGTTTTGAATGAGGTGCGGCCGCGCTCTTAAGGGTAGGCCGGAAGATCATTCTACCTAAACGGGCCTAAAATCAAAAGGCCTGTCTCACGGCAAAAATCTCTGACGGGCGGCCGTATTCCGGCAGCGAGGCCCCGCGGTTTTATCAGCCCTGGATGGAGAGGGCCGCTTTTAGCCGCCGAAAATAGATTGGTTTTTGGAGTTATTCCGGGAGGAGTTCGAGGGGGTGTGAAGCCTGAATGTCTTGCTCCAGCACGGTCCCGGATTCCATTTTTTCGCTGTTCTTGTAACCCGATAAAAGTTCAAAAACGGAAATAATGGGGACCGATGCATCGAGATGCCGCACTTTATGAAGGAAATAATAGGGCAGGTGCGGCCATTTATGATGTTCGTAATGGACCCAGATATTATGGGGCGCGAAGAGTTCGCGGTACCATAAAGGCAAATGAACGCGGTGCGTTTTTGAGGTTCCGTGATGCTCATGATACACGCGCACTCGGAACATCGCCCAGAAGGTCGTGGGCATGGCCGCAAACCAGAAAAGCAGCACGCGCAGATGATGCACGTGATAAAGCGCCCCGGCAAATATGGCCCACACGACAATCGGCCCCAGCCAGTCGCTTTTTTTGATCGGTTTCGTCGCTTCGAAAAGATGCACCACGTTCGGCGCGCTTAGTCCCAGCAAATCTTTTAAAAAATAAAGTCCCATCGTCCTTTTCTTTAAAGGAAGGTCCCACTCCGGTTTTTCTTTCCGTTTGATGTCCAGTTCCGGATCGAGGACCGTGCCGGAATAGCGGTGATGCTGGAAATGGAATTTTCGATACCCATGAAGGCCTACTCCTAAAGGCCACCAGGAAAAAAGGCAGGCGAGCCAATCATTTAAAGCGCGGTTTTTGCAGATTAAAAAATGGGCGCCGTCATGACCCAGCACGCTCAAGGCATGCTGCCGGTTTCCGACGACAAGCAGCACGAGAAGCCAGATCCCGGCATTGCGCGTATGAATTCCGAGGGCGAGGGCCGCGGCAATAAGGGACCAATCGATTAAAACGGCCAGCATCCATCGCGGCACGTTCTTGCTTCGGGAGAGAGCCGAAAGGTGAGTGTCTGCGTCTTTTTGAAGAATGCCGGGCATTAACTCGAAATCCTTTAGTCCTATAACCCATTGCTCTTAAGACAATGACTTAAGGAAAAGCTACCTGATGATTGGGGAAAAGAAAAGGCCATCGGCGGGAAAATCAGCCTTAAAAACAGGAGAGAAAATGGAGCAAAAGCGGCGGGATGAGATCGGCCATCAGCCCGCGTCGCTGAGAAGGCGCGCGGCGACGCCCACTGCCGAAATGACGACAAGCGTACTCACCAAAAAAACGGCTTTCAGGCTGAATCCGTGCGCGATGAGCCCAAGTGCGGGATTGGCAAAGCCGAGCGCCACGTCGAGAAACGCGCTGTAAGCGCCCATGGCAAGGCCGCGGTTTTCCGCGGGCACGCGTTTCACGGCTTCGACGCCGAATCCGGGATAAACGAGGGAGTAACCGAAGCCGGTGATCGCCGCGCCGGCGAACGCCGCCGCCGGCCAGGGCGAAAGCCAGATCACGGCCTGCCCCACGGCTTCGATCAACACGCAGACGAGCGCGACTTTCGCGCCGCCGATGTGATCCGCCAGATGTCCGAAAAAAATTCTCGCCAGAATGAAAGCCCCGGCAAAAATGGTCAGGGCCAGCCATCCCAGGCCCCATCCCCGCTCCGCAAAAAGAAGGACCAGGAAGGTCGTGATGGTGCAGAAACCAATGCTGCTGAGAGCCATGCCGAAACCCGGCATCCAGACCGCGCGGACCACGCTTGCAAACCCGGGATGTTCGCGGGCCGACGGAGGGACCGCGGGCTGCCAGGCCACGAGCGCGAGCGTGAGGAGCGGCAGCAGGATGGTCGCCAGCGCGATGGCCGTGAAATCATAAAGCCCGTACAAGGCCGAGCCTACCGGCGCGCCCAGAGCAAAGGCTACGTACATGGCCGTCCCGATCCAGGCAATCACTTTGCCGGTGTTTTGGTGGCCCGCCAGCACCAGGCCCCAGCTTAAGGCTCCTGTCACGATGCAGCTTTCCGCCGCGCCCAGGACGCCGCGTCCCGCGATGAGAATAGTCACCGCCGCGGCCGGGGAACTGTGAAAAGCCATCGAGAGAAGATAAAGAAATCCGGCGGCCACGGCGATCCACAGGCCCGCGACCACTGCTTTTTTACTGCCCTGGCTGTCCGCGTAATGGCCGGACCAGAATCGCGAGAGCAGCGACGCGGTGAATTGCGCGCCGGAGACAAGCCCCACGACAAAGGCGCCGAAGCCCAGGCCTTGATTCACGTGCAGGGGAAGCACAGGCAAAGCAAGGCCCGTGACAAGAAACGCGGTAAAGACCGCGCCCATGATCGGAATGAGCACGCCGACGACAGAACCCGACGGCGTTTGCCGATCAGCGTCTCTTTTATTTTCAGATGCCATATTCTTCGCTCCCAGAGGCAGGTCAAAGTCCAGCATCTTACCCGAAATCCCAGCCGGAGGCATCCGGGAAAGCATCTTCTCTCATAAGAAAATTGCGGGAAATTGTGATAGTTTATCCGCCGGAGGATCAACGATGACCGAACAAAATCCGGCGCCGGAAAGCACGGCTGTCCGCGTGGCTTTGTGGCGTGCCCTGCATGGGGAAATCGATGCGCGGCCGTTTATCTTCGAAGAACAAAGTCTTATAAAGCCGGGCGGGCTCCGAATCAATGTCGGGAATGGCGTAATTATTTTTGTCGCGTAATATAATTTTATACTAGCATAGGGTGAAATCACGGACTGTCGGGAAAAGGAGCAGGATTCGTCCGGCGGAAATGCCGAACCAAGCAAGGACAGGGGTAATTTATGACTCAAAACAATTGGGAAGACCTCGGGCTTGTTGAGAACTTCCAAAAGAAGCCGTTGAACGAAGTCCATGTCCGCGGCAAGAAATTCGCGGTTTCTTATCAGGACGGAAAATTCGGAGCGATTTCGGGCGTCTGCAATCATGCAGGCGGGCCGCTCGGCAAAGGGCGCCTCGAAAACGGCTACATCGTCTGTCCCTGGCACAATTGGAAATACCAATGCCGGACCGGAAAAGGAGAGCCCGGCTACGAAGACGAATGTGTCCCGAGTTATGAGGTCCGCGTCGAAAACGGGCATTTGTTCCTGAATCCTGAGCCTCTGACGAAGCGCAACAGGCTGCCGCACGCCGCCCATCCCCTCGCGCGTCCGGTCCAGCGGGAAAAAGGAGGGATCCGCGTCGCCGGAATTTCGACGACGGTCATGGACCGCAAGAACCCGCGTTACTCGACCTCGGAAGCGCTTCTTCAAATTGCCCTGGACTTTTCCGCCGCGGAGCTCGGCTGCGAAACGAAAATGATCCGGCTCGATGAACTTCACTTCCGCAGCTGCGAAGGCTACTATTCTAAAAGCGCGCACGCCTGCACTTGGCCGTGTTCCATTACGCAGATGGACAAGAAAGACGAGCTCACACCTGTCTACGAAGCGCTTGTCCATTGGGCGGACGTCATCCTGATCGGAACGCCCATCCGCTGGGGATCCGCAAGCTCGCTTTATTACAAAATGGCCGAACGCCTCAACTGCATTCAAAATCAGATCACGATCAACAACCGGGTCCTGATTCAGAACAAAGTCGCGTCCTTCATCATCACCGGCGGCCAAGACAACATCCAGGCCGTCGCGGGCCAGCTCCTGATGTTTTTTTCGGAGCTTGGCTTTCAGGCGCCTGCTTTTCCTTTCATTGCCCACTCGCGCGGCTGGTCCGCCGAAGACATGGAAAGGAATATCGATTACGTCGAGAATAGCCGGGAACTCCGGAACGGCGCCAGGGAACTTGCCCGGCGTTCGGTGGACATGGCCAAAAGACTGCTTCTCTCGGATGTTTCCCCAGAAAAAATCGAACGCGGCGGCCGCAAAGCCCACAAACTGGAAAATATTTAGGCACCGTTCGGGGAGCCAAACCCTTCTTTGATGTCTTTTCTGGTTCTCTATCGGATTCTAAGAAAGGAACGGATAAATAATGTCACATTCGCATTCGCACGGTTTACACGCTGCCGGAAAAGGCAAAAGGCTGCTCCTTGTCTTTTCTCTGACAAGCGTCTACATGCTTGCCGAAATTATCGGGGGAATTTTAACGAAGAGCCTTGCGCTGCTGGCCGATGCGGGACACATGTTGACGGACGCGGCGGCGCTCGGGCTTGCGCTGCTGGCGATCTGGTTTGCCGGCCGGCCCGCCACCGAGAAGAAAACCTACGGTTTTTACCGGATGGAGATTCTCGCGGCTTTTATCAATGCACTTGTGCTTTTGGGGATTTCTTTCTTTATCCTCTATGAGGCCTGGCGGCGGTTTGAAAATCCGCCGGAAATTCAAAGCAAGCAGATGCTGATCGTTGCGGCTTTCGGTTTGGCAGTGAATCTCGTGAGCATGGCGATTCTGCATGAGCATTCGGAACATAGTTTGAATGTCAAAGGGGCATATCTTGAAGTGTTAAGCGATATGTTGGGTTCGATCGGAGTCATTCTCGCAAGCGTCATCATGCTTTTGACGCATTGGTATTATGCTGATCCTTTGATCAGTGCGGGAATCGGAATCTTTATTCTGCCGCGGACCTGGAATTTATTGAACGAAGCGGCCCACATTTTGATGGAAGGAACGCCGGCTCACATTGACTTGAGAGAATTACAGGCGGCCATTCAGGGAGTGAAAGGGGTAAAAAGCATCCACGATCTTCACGTGTGGACGATCACTTCAGGCGTTGACGCCATGAGCAGCCATATCGCGATCGACAATACGGTTCCCGGCGAGAGGGTCCTTTCGGTCTTGCGGGAATTACTGCGGGATAAATTCAAAATCCACCATTCGACCATCCAGCTCGAAGCGGAGTCCGAGCAATGCAAGGAGCCGGGATGCCAGATATGATTTTTGTTTCCGGCCCGGTTTTTGCGCTTCTGGCCGCGGTGCTCTTCGGAATCTCTCCCGTCCTCATCAAAGTGTTCGGCGGGACAATGCCTCCTGTGCTGATGGCGGGAATTCTTTATTTGGGTTCGGGAATCGGCCTTCTCGCGCTGCGCGCCGCGCGCCGTGAAGCGATCGTCAGCCCTCTTAAAAGCCTTCCCAAACCGCAAAAAGCACAGCTTGCCCTTGCCGTTCTTTCGGGCGGAGTGCTGGCGCCCATTTGCCTCACTTATGGAATTTTCTATTCCTCGGCATTCCAGGTTTCCGCGCTTCTCAATTTAGAAACGGTGGCCAGTACCCTTATCGCGTGGCTTGTCTTCCATGAGCACGTCGGCAGGCGGGTGTGGCTCGGAAAAGCCGCCATTGTCTTCGGTGCCGTTTTAATAGGTGCGCAGGGCAAATCGGGGATGGGATTCTCCCTTTCGGGCTTCTGGATCATCGGGGCGTGCACTTTCTGGGGAATCGACAATAATCTGACTCGGAACATCGAAGATATTCCACCGTCCTTACTGGCGGGGATTAAAGGATGGGCGGCCGGGCTGTTTAACATCGCGCTTGCCCTTTTGCTGAAGCAAACTTCGAATGATCTACCGGCGATTACCGTTGCCTTTGCGGTGGGGTTTGTGAGCTACGGACTAAGTCTGGTTTTCTTTGTTTATGCGCTTCGCAAGATCGGCACTTCAAGGACAGCGACCTATTTCGCGACAGCCCCTTTTGTCGGAATGCTGGCTTCCATCGCATTTTTGGCGGAGCGTCCGCCCTTCATGCATTGGATCGCCGGGCTTTTCATGCTCATCGGAGTCTGCGTTTTGTACCGGGAAACCCATGAACATGAGCACACGCATGAAGAAATGACGCACCGGCATATGCACGTGCACGACGAACACCATCAGCACGAGCATGATGGAACCGAGGGCCCGGAACCGCATGACCATGTCCATCACCACAGCCGGCTGACGCATTCTCATCCCCATTCGCCAGATATCCATCATCGGCACGATCACAAATAGAGCGAACGGAAGCGGGAAAGCCCGGCATTTGGGGGAAGACGCCTGGAAGGGCCCGGACCTTATGCGCCTTTGGAAAGCGCCCTGGAATTTTCGGCTTTTTTCTCGATCAGCGCCACGACACTCCACGCAATCTGACTGACCGGCGTATTCTTCGTGTTCCAGACCACGTCGTAAGAAAGCGGGTCGTCAATCCTGCGGTTAAAATAGTCTTTCGCGAATTTTGCCAGCCCGCGGTCCTTCTGAAGGACCCACTTCTTCGCTTTTTCAGCAGACATGCCCAGTTTGACCCTAGTTGCCGCGATGCGGTAATCGAGCGGGGCCACGAGCCTGACGTGGATGCCGAGCGGATGACCGAAGGTAATGAAGGCGCCGCCTCTTTTGACTGCGATGAATTTTCCTTTGGATGCCAGCGCGCGGATGATTTGGAAAATTTTTTTATAAACCGTGTGCTGCGAAGGATGCCCCAAAATCAGCTGATCGAAGATGTCTTCGATTTCGGTGAGGTATTCGCCGTGCACCACGATTTTCGTCGAATGTTTTAAGGCCGGGATCTTGGCGGTTTCACGCTGCAGTTCCTGGTTGAACCGCGTCCATCCCTGGTAAAGCGCCCCCTGCCTTGTGCGCAAAAGATCGAGGATGGCGTCGACGAGCTCGTTAGCGCCCGCGCCTTCCTGGCTGGAAATGGTCACGAACGGATAAGCGCTTTCGGAGAGATTGAGGGAGTCGAATTTCTTTTCTTTGTAGGAGACGCTGTTTAAAAAAGGCCTCCACTTTTCCAGTTCTGTCATGCTCTAGAATATCATTTTTCAGCGGGCATTGCAGGCCGATTTTGAGAGACTTTTCCCGCAGGCGCGAAATAAAAGCGGTGTGAGGCGGCGCCTTCCTTTTTATTAATTCAGAATGGCCGCTTTTCTTACGTCCAATTACGAATCTCCCTATTTCTCAACCCTTCCCGGACGGCCATAATTCAGGTGTCTGAAACGATCAGTCCGCGCGTGGCAGAAGGGGCAAAAGGGAGGAATCGTTGAAAGCCAATTTTGATGCCCATTTTAACGGTATGGTTCCGGGGACCGGAGCTCTCCGTTCTTTGAACAGCGACTTGATTCCCATTGTTGATCCCGCCCTTGGCCACGTGATCGGCTATAAAGACCGCCGCCTCGTCCATTCCGAAGGCGATTTTCACGTCGGCATCCAGGCCTATATTGTATGCACCAACGAAGAGGGGCAAATCGAGGTGCTCGTCCAAAAACGGTCGGGCGTCGTCGACATCGCCAAAGGGCAGCTCGACCAGAGCCTGGCCACGCAGATTCTCGCCAAAGACGGCGGAGGCTTGAGAGCCGCGCTCATCCGCGGCCTGAAGGAAGAGCTGGATATCGACGAGGAGGAAATTGAGGCGGTGCCGCTCGGCCTCCATTCGGAGCTCAAAATTTACAAAAAATACGCCGCGGATCCCGATTTGTACAACCGCGAATTCATCTACCTCAGCTTCGTGCAGATCAAAAGAAGGGACATCCGGTCCAAGAACCCCAAGGTGGCCGATCTCGAATGGGTTTCGTGGGCGGAATACGTCCGCCGC
Organism: Verrucomicrobiia bacterium; assembly: GCA_035495615.1. Lineage (NCBI taxonomy): Bacteria > Pseudomonadati > Verrucomicrobiota > Verrucomicrobiia > Verrucomicrobiia bacterium. The sequence goes on from DATJFP010000021.1 coordinate 57,124, forward strand.
ATGAAGGAGTCTCCGGAGAACTTCACGAAAACCGCATGGTTCTACATCATGAATCCGGACATCCTGCATCAGACCGAACAGGAGCTCGAACGGTTCATCAACAAAGCCTCCACGAAGCCGCTCCTGTGCCCGCTCGAAAAAGCTTATTTTTACAGCTATCCCGGGCGCTACGACATCACGATCTCCGTGTACAAGGACAAGCGCGTTTTCATGCACGTCTTCGACCACAAGACGAAAAAAATCGCGCGCTTCGACGACATCCGGAGCGTGGATCCCTGCGAAGGGAAAAACCACCGGCACGTCGCGGTCTACATTACCAAAAAGAGCGGGGAAAATTTCCTTTGGCTGAACGGCGACATGAAGCGGATCCATCGCCAGGCGGACACGCATTCCAAACGGTGCCTGGCGAAGATGACCGCCCAGATCCTGAAGGACATCGCGCGCCTCGAGGAAGAGGCCGCCAGCGACCAGGACTTGAAACTGGCTTGGGCGCTCAAGCGGAAATTCAATTACATCTTCGACATCCTGCGCACGCGGGTGCTCTCGGGCGAAATGCTTTTCTTTGATTCGCTTCCGGCCGACGAAACAGGCGATTTCGGAATCCGCGAGTATCCGGACAACATCATTCTGGTAACCATTCCCGGGACGTACGATCCGCCTCATTATGCCCACATCGAGCTGCTCTTCGACGCCATGATCCACGAGTCGGAAAACGCCCACGGCAAAAGAACGGCTTACGCGTTGTTCTTCACGCCGGTGGGGGATTTCGCGCCGGGCCCGTCCGGGACTTCCTGGAAATCCGAAAAAACCGATTCGAAAACGCGCCATGAAATGTGCTCAAAAGTGTCCGGATTGTTTTATCCGCTGATGCAGACCTCCGAGATCAGCCTCAGGCATCCCGAAGAATTCGGCACGAAGAACGCGGCCTCGCTTTTGAAAGCGTTGAGGGACAGGACGGAATTTACTCCCGTGCGGTTTGTCGTCGCGATCGGAACCGACACTTACCGGAAATGGGGAAAGAACATCAGCGCGGTCCTGCAGGAAGAGAAAGGCAAATATCCCGGCGTGGATTTCAGCGTCCTGATAAGGGAAAGCTGGCAGGATCCTTTGGAGGACAATCTCGCGGCCGGCCTTCCCGAAGGGGTGAAGCTTCTCAAGGGAGTCTATTCTCTGCCGGTCCGTTCAACGCGGGTCCGCGAAGGGCACATGAATCTTTTGCCCGGTTCCGTCCAAAAGTACATCAAGCTCCACGGCTTGTATCCTTCCGCGCCCGCCGTCACGGCCGGGGCGGCGGAAGTCCCACCCGTTTCCGAAATTCCCAAGACAGACCTGCAGAACGAAGCCGCCTGACCCCCGACGGTTCTTTCGAAAAAAATCTTAAGACGCCGTTTCGGCGGGGGCTGGCAGGCGGACGAGTTCGATGCCCGTGCTCGAAGCGCTGCTGACGATGGCGGAAACGTTTTTGTAATAAAAGTTTTTTTGAGGGATCTTCCAGTTTCCGTAAAGCCGCTCCAAATAGGCATCCGTGTCGGCCGGCACCAGGATCTCGGAACTTAAAAAGGGCGCTGGAACGAATTTTCCGGCAAGATCACCCGGATAAGAGAGCGCGTAGCCGGCAATTTTGTTTTTTTCGACCGGCGTGAATTTCAGCAGGCCTTCGTGAAAGTGGCCGATGAGTTCCGCGGCTCCGGCATAAAGGATTTCTTGATTCCACGCGTGATAAAAATAAAAATCGGTCGAAACGCCGGTCTCCTGATGGACGAAGGTGATTTCGCAGTAATCGCCGATGGCCGCCAGCGGTCCTTCCAGATGATGTTCGGCTTTGAGCCGGAATCCCGCTTTTTCCATGGTCTTGATCAAAAGAGGAATGTCGGGGCGGTCCGAAGCCAAAAGCCCGAAATCCAGGTCGTCGTCCCCCTGGATAAAGCCCTTATTTCTGCGGTAGCCGAGAAGCGTGCCGAAGTTCAGGTGGGGCCGGACTCCCGCTTCCCGGCAGGCTCGGAGGGCCTGCTCCAGGACAGACGAGCCGTGGGCAAGCAGGCTTTTGCTCCGCTTCGAAAGCTTCCGCACATTTTTAAGATGAAAGACCGCTTTTGAAAAGAGGCTTAAAAATTGCCCCGATAGAATCAAGCGGCGGGTTTCGGATAAGAGTTCGGAGAGGCTTTTTTTATTGGGCATTTTGACCGTCAAAAAGTTAAGTTTGAGACAAGCATTTTATCATAAAAACGGGAAGGGAAGCCGTCTTATAACGCGAGGCCGGCCGGCAATGGGAAGTCCGCGCTTTGGAAAGGGTTCCTTCGAGGGTATAATCCTTTCAAAGTTTTCATCCACCGGCATTCCATGAGGATGGCGATACATCTTGAAAAAAAAGATCTTGGATCACATAAGTTTGTTTGCCCTTACTTTCAAATGGTTTTTCTTTGCCACACTCCTGGGGGTCGTCGTGGGAATTGCGACAACCCTTTTTTTAAAGGCGCTGGATTTTGCTTTGAGCTGGTCGAGAGCGCGCGATCATTATTATTTTTCGCTTCCGGTCATTCTGCTCCTTACGGCGGTTATTTCCCGCCGGCTTTTTCCCAAGGCTGACGTTGAGAGCACGGATAAAGCGATCGAATACATTCATCAATTAAAACCCATTCACCCGGTTTCGATTTTGAAATCATTTTTCCTGCCTATTTTGACGATAAGCGCGGGCGGTTCCGCGGGAAAAGAAGCCCCGGCCGCGGATATGGGCGCGGGAATCGGCTCCATAATCAGCGCTGTGTTTCGTTTGGACGCCGAAGACCGGCGAAAGCTGACGATTTGCGGGGTGAGCGCCGGATTCGCATCCGTTTTCGGCACTCCCTTAGCGGGAGCCCTTTTTGGCCTCGAAGTCCTATCCGTGGGCAATTTGCTTTACGATGCCCTCCTTCCTGCTTTCGTCGCGGGAATCACGGCCAATCATGTCGCCGTAAAGCTGGGGGCAAAAGCCGTTTTTAATCCCCTTAAAAATATACCCGTTTTCAACGAAATATTTTTTATTAAGGTCGCCTTGGCCGGGATTTTTTTTGGCTTGTGCTCTTTGATGCTGATCGCGGTTATGAAAATCCTGCGGAAGGTCCGGGAGCGGTTTAAACACGAGGAGCTCATCAGCCTGGCCGCGGGAATCTTTCTTATTGTTTTTTCCTTGCTCTGTTCGACCCGGTATCTTGGCTTAGGCATGGGAACCATTGTTGATGCGGTCAATGGGAAGCCCTTTCCTTGGTATACCTTTCCGGCGAAAATAGTGACGACGGCGATAACGCTTAACGGCGGCGGCTGCGGAGGGATCGTGACGCCGATTTTTTTCATCGGAGCGACTTCCGGGTCATGGCTTGCGGGCATCCTTTCCGCAGACCGGTCGACCTTCGCGGCCCTGGGTTTGGTCAGCCTGCTGGCAGGCGCGGCCCAAACCCCTCTGTCGGCAAGCATCATGGCCATGGAGCTTTTTGGAGCCCCCATCGCCCCCTATGCCGCGATTGCCTCGATTCTCAGTTTTCTCGTAACGGGACAAAGAAGCATCTACCCCTCTCAAATTATCGAGATCAAAAAATCCAAAAAGAACAAGTCCCCGGCCCAATCCGCCAAGCTCGTTGAATCTTGAAAGGAATCCGTTATGGCCATGAAGACTTATCACGGAAGCTGCGCGTGCGGCAAGGTGCGCTACGAAGCGGCGTTTGATCTCTCGGAAGGGACGTTCAAATGCAATTGCTCGATTTGCACGAAGGCGCGGCTCTGGGGAAAGTCCGTGAAGACGGATTCTTTTAAGCTGCTTTCGGGCAAGGAGGACTTGTCGGTCTGGGGCGACAATATCCTGCACCATTTTTGCAGGCATTGCGGCATCAAAGTCTTCGGTAAGCCCAAGGCGGGCGGGGACATGATGGTGGTCATGCTGGGCACGCTGGACGACCTTGATCCGAAAGAATGGGCCGCGGCCCCCGTGCGCTATTTCGACGGACGCAACGACAACTTCAAAACCGAGCCTGAGTTCAAGGCTCACTTGTGAGCCGGGGAATAAAGACGTGATTACGAAACTCCAAAGATGGGTGTGGGTCGGCGCGGCAGCGCTTTCTTTTTCATCGGGCATGATCAATGTCATTGCCCTTTCAGGATTTGCCCACAAAGCCGCAACGCACATGACGGGAATTGCCAGCGCTTTCTCCATTGCGCTGTCCAAGCATGAAGCGGGCGCAGCCTCCGGGGCTTTTTTGATTCTTCTCTCTTTTTTTCTCGGTGCGTTCATCAGCGGCGTGATTATCCGGGACGGCCATCTGAAAATGGGACGCCGCTATGGGTTCGCGCTAGCGGTAGAATCAGGGCTTCTTTTCCTGGCGACGTTTTTTTTCATGAAAAATTCCATTTGGGGGGAATATTTTGCCTGCGCCGCGGCCGGACTGCAAAATGCCCTTGCCAGCACTTACAGTGGAACCATCGTCCGGACCACGCATTTGACCGGGATTCTGACGGACTTGGGAGCCTTGGCTGGGAATAGGGCCTATGGACTTCCCGTCGAGACTAAGAGGTTCAAGCTGCTTTCGATTATTCTGATTTCTTTCGTCGGGGGAGGATTTTTGGGAAGCCTTGCTTATGACCGCTGGAATGCTTCGGCCATGCTGCTTCCCGCCCTGATGATCGGGGCCTCAGCCCTCGGATATGAATTTTTCAGGCGGAGCTCTCAGACGAAACCGGGCTAAGCTGCGGAATGCTTTTGCAGAAACCTTGTGGACGGAATCGAAGTGAAGAGGCAATAAAAAAGGCCGGTACGAAAGTACCGGCCTTTTTATTTGGGGAACTCTTTTGGGTTACCGGGCGTGCGCGGCGTGCTTTGCGTGTTGAGACGTTTCCGCGTGGCCTTCCTTGACCGGAATGCGCATGCCGTAGAAGGATTTCCACACGAAGAAAAGGCCGAGCGCCAGGAAAACGGCGGCGCCTAGGCGTGTGGCCGCGGGATCCATCTTGATCGCGATTTCGACGGCGAGCATGCCGAAAAGCGTTGAGAATTTGATGATTGGATTCAGAGAAACGGACGTCGTGTCTTTGAACGGATCGCCGACCGTGTCGCCCACGACGGTCGCGGCGTGCACCGGGGTATTCTTCTCGCCGAAATCGACTTCGACAAGTTTCTTGGCATTGTCCCAGGCGCCGCCGGCATTGGCCATGTACATGGCCTGGAAAAGGCCGAAGATTGCGATGGCGATGAGATACGCAATGAAGAAGTAAGGATCGACGAGCGCGAACGCGAGGGTCAGGGTGAGAAGGCCGAGGAAAATGTTCCACATGCCTTTCTGCGCGTATTGCGTGCAGATGCGCACGACCGTGATCGAGTCTTCGCGCGCGGCTTCCTTTTTATCGAGGTTCATGTTTTTCTTGATGTACTCGACCGCGGAATAAGCGCCGGTGGTCACGGCCTGGATCGAGGCGCCGCAGAACCAGTAGATCACCGAGCCGCCGCAGAGAAAGCCCAGCAGGACAGGCGCGGACGTGAGCGAGAGTTTTTCGAAGAGAAGCGCTTCGCCGGCATTCGCGGCAACCGGCAGCCCCTTGGCGGCCAAGACGGCCGCGGCTTGGAGGTGGTCCTGCAGCAGCAGGATGATCGAGAAGATCATGGTCGTCGCGCCCGCGACGGCCGTTCCGATCAAGACGGGCTTGGCGGTCGCCTTGAACGTGTTGCCCGCCGAGTCGTTGGATTCGAGGTAGTGCTTGCCCGTCTTGAAGTCCGGCTTGAAGCCGAAGTCTTTCTGGATTTCATGTTCGATTCCCGGAATGGACTCGGTCTGCGCCAGCTCGAAGATCGACTGCGCATTGTCCGTCACAGGGCCGTAAGAATCGACGGCAATGTTCACGGGGCCCATGCAGAGAAAGCCGTAGGCCACGAGGCCGAAAGCAAAGACCGACGCATGCGGCATGATGTTCTGCAGGCCCATCTGCGAAATCAGGTAAGCCACGCACATCAGCGACGCGATCAGGATGCCTTTCCAGAAAGCCGAGAACGAGCCGGCCACGATGCCCGAAAGGATGGTCAGCGAAGCGCCGCCTTCGCGGGAGGCCGTTACGATTTCGTGCACGTGCTTGGAGTGCGACGACGTGAAGATCTTGGTGAATTCCGGAATGAGAAAAGCCGCCAGCGTGCCGCAGGTAATAATGGAAGCAAGCTTCCACCACAGGCTCGTATCCGGAAGATCGCCGATCAGGAAATGCGACATGATGAAGGAGGTGGAGATGCAGAGCGCTGAGGCGATCATGATGAGGCGCGTGAGCGGCTCCTCGAAATCAAATTCTTTCAGGTTCTTGTACTTGTTTTCCGAGATGCCTTTATTGATGAAATACGAGATACCGGACATGAAGTCCATGAGGAAGCGCATGGCGAAGATCCAGACGATGAGTTTGGCCTGCATCTCAGGCTCCTTCACCGCGAGCGTGATGAAGGAAATCAGCGCGACGCCCGTCACGCCATAAGTTTCGAAGCCGTCGGCCGTCGGGCCCACGGAGTCGCCGGCATTGTCGCCCGCGCAGTCGGCGATAACGCCCGGGTTGCGCGGATCGTCTTCCTTGACCTTGAACACGATCTTCATGAGGTCCGAGCCGATGTCGGCGATCTTGGTGAAGATGCCTCCCGCGATGCGCAGCGCGCTGGCGGCGAGCGATTCGCCGATGGCGAAACCGATGAAGCAGTAGCCTACGATGTCGCGCGGCACGAAGAGCAGGATGACGACCATCATGACGAGTTCGATCGAGATCAGGAAAAGGCCGACGGACATGCCCGCGCGCAGCGGGATGTTGACGACATCCCACGGCACTCCGCGGAGAGAGGCAAAGGCGGTGCGGGCATTGGCGTAGGTGTTCACGCGGATGCCGTAAAAGGCGACAAGGGTGGATCCGGCCATGCCGATCACCGAGAAAAGGAGCACAAGGCCCAGGGTCGAGACCGTTTCATGCTGCAGTGCGAGGAAGTAATAGCTCATGGCGAGAGCGATGATGACAAAAAGCATGGCCAGGAACCGGGCCTGCTGCATCAGGTACGTGGTGCAGGTCTGGAAAATCGTTTCCGCGACGTCGAGCATGGACCGGTGGGCGGGGAGCTTCTTGATGGCCATGAACTGATACAGGGAAACGCCCACGGTCCCGATGATGATGAAAGAGCCGTAGAAGAGGATCTGGAAACCGCTCAATCCTCCGAACAAGTTGAAGCGGCCTTCGTGAAGGTCCGGGATTTTAAGGTCCGCTTCACTGGCCCAGGCCGCTCCCGCCATGCACAAAAGCGCGCCCATGAAAAACGGAAGTTGCTTTAAAAGCTTTTTCATATTCCCCCCAACCGGATATGTTGATATTTAGAATATCTGGACCTTATAAGGCTAATGTATCGAATCAATTTTGAAGGTACTTTAATTCAGCCGGACACAAGAATCCAGAGCAATCTGCCCCGTGGTTGTAAGGGTTTTGCCCTTTCGGGCCCGGGCAAGACCCATCCGGCTGGAAAAGGGCGCTTGTGGGGGTGCCGGAGGAGTATAATCCTTCAATGCTTTTTTCATGAAGATCTCAAGGAGCCCGGATGTCCCTGAAATTGTACGCTCATCCCTTCGCGTCTTACTGCCAGAAAGTCCTGACCGCGCTTTACGAAAATAAAATCCCATTTGAATTCCGCATGCTTGCGCCGGGCGAGGATAAGAACAACGCCGAACACGCGGCCCTCTGGCCCCTGAAGGGCATGCCGGTCCTTGTGGACGGCGGGCGCGCGGTCGTGGAATCGAGCATCATCATCGAGCATCTCGACCTTTATCATCCCGGGCCCATGCGCATGGTCCCGCAGGACCCGCGCGCGGCGCTGAACGTGCGTATGATGGACCGCTTTTTCGACAACTACATCATGACGCCCATGCAGGAAATCGTGTTCGACGCGCTCCGCCCCAAAGAAAGCCGCGATCCTTTCGGCGTCCGCAAGGCCCGCGAAGATCTCGACACGGCCTACCGCTGGCTGGAAGACACGATGCCGGGGCGCGAATGGGCGGCGGGAGACCACTTCAGTCTGGCCGACTGCGCGGCGGCGCCTTCATTATTTTACGCGGACTGGGTGCATCCGGTGGGGGAAGCCTTTCCCAGCGTCCGGGCTTACCGGCGCCGGCTGCTCGCCCGTCCTTCCTTTGCGCGGTCCGTGGACGAGGCCAGGGAATACCGCAAGCTTTTCCCGCTCGGCGCGCCCGACCGCGACTGAAGATTTTCTCCGCAAACAGCCGCCTCATGTTTGGTTTTTTTGAGCCGATCATTAGATTTAACACGGCCCGGTTCCCGCCCGTAAGCGGGGGAAATCGTCGGGAACCCTGAGGCCGGTGGAGACCTGCTTGAAGAAACCGTCCACCCACGGCGCCGCTGTCCCAAGATGACTTTTCCGAAAAAAAACTCCTTTCTCGCCGCCCTTTTTCTTTCGCCTCTCCTGCTTTTTCCGCGTCCGGTCCTCTGCGATTCGCCTTCCGGGGATGACCCGAACCGTTTTCTCGGCGTGAAGCGCTGGACCGGTTCCGTGCAGGTGGAATACATGCAGAGGGAGGAATACCTGCAGGACTGCGGGACAGATACCGACGAGCATGGCAAATTCATGGAGTACGGAAAGGCGTGGGACTCGGATGTCCTCACCGGGCGGATGAATTTGAATCTGGACCTTCCTTATAATGAGCTGAAACCCACCGACGATCAGGGGAAGGAAGACGAGAAGGCGGATGCGCAGGAAAAAAAACTCGAAGCCATGGCTCAGAAATTGACGGCCCTTACCGGGCAATCCATGGAAAGCGCGGGCGCGGACGCAAGCAACGAGGAAATCCGCCTCTTCGGCGACAATAACGGCGGCCAGTTTGTGGGTGAGGGAAGTATCCAGTGGGAGCGGAATGGGAACTGGGCCTGCCCCAACGGCAGCCGGAGGATCCGGGCCAGCGGCAGTGGTCCGGCCAAAGACATCAGCGCGCTGCTTTACGTCACGGTCGGCAAAGACTGGCAGGATTATAGCCTGAGCGTGAACAGTTTCGACATCATCCCCGGGGACAGCCAGACCACGGACAAGTGGCGCCATTTCGACGTCTATTGCAGAGGCGGCGCGCCGGATAAAATCTGCGAGTACAACGACTGGCACAAGACCCCTTATTGGACCAAGGCTGTCGACCAAGTCACCCGGAACGGCGCGCATACTTATGATTATCGATCCTCATCGACACGCGAATCCAAGGAAAACCGGGTGCAGCACGAGACCGACTCGAACGGTGTGCCGGAAACCGGGCCGGGGATGGGCAGCGTGTCCGCGGGGCTCAGTGTCGTGGACATCAGCGGGGACAAAGTGAGCGAGCCGTTCGGGCCGCCGCCGCAATATCCCGAGAATGCGGGCACGGACCAAAAATCGATCGACGCGGCCATGGAGAAGTACAACGCGGAAATGAAAGTATGGCGCGCGAAGGTATGGCCCGCGCTTCCCAAGTCCGGCAATGTCCTGCAGGGTGAAACCACCTGGAGCGAAAAAGAGGACGGGAACGATCCTCCGCACAAATTTGCAAGAACGATGAAGATCCGCTGGAACCTTGCCCCCTACGGAAAATCCGAATATGAAGTCGAAGTCGAGATCGAAGGCTACAAAGACTGGCGGCCCAAAGGCAATAAGGACGCGAAAAAGCGAGGGAACACGCTGACCGTTCACGCCAAGCTCATCGATCCCAAGACCGGCAAGGCCCCGGATGCCAAGGCCGAAAAATTTATTTTCGAGCTGAAGGAAACCTCGAAGGTGAAGGGCGTGGCCATGAACTGGCCTTCCGAACGCGTGGCCGCGGAAGATGACGACATGAAATTCGAGTATGAAGAAAATCCGGAAAAAGATTTTGTCATCGAAAACGATGGGCAGACGATCTCGACGCGGGAAAAGAAATGGTTCGACGGCGCCACGGTCAATGTTTCCAGCTTCGACTGGGGCGGCTATGCCGGCCTCTACGTGAAGGCGGTCATGCCCGGAGGAGACACGGCGGAAGGGCATCTGAAAGGCGAAACCGGCCGCCAGATCATCCCGCTTCCCAAACGCACGGGCGATTCCAAAATCGCGGACGGGTGGAAAGAAAACACGCCGGGCGCTTCCGGAAAGGCCGACGACGCGGACGACGAAACCAAACCCGAAAACCGCATGGCGACCTGCGCGAACCACCACGGCGATGGGCTCACGCTTTACGACGAATACCGCGGCTTTTATTCCCGGCGCGATTTCCAGGCGGACGAGGGCCACATTTCAGGCGACCCGCGGCTCAAGGATTATTTCGTGATCGATTCTACCGGCGAAGCGCAGCTTGCGATCAAACGCTTCGAAAACGCGAGCGGTCTCAAGGTCCATAGCTGGCTCATGCTCGATGAAGTGAAGGACTACAAGAATCCCGTCGTCAACTTCAACAAGGGCGGCGTGAAAAACGACGTGGAGCAGCACGCGGTGGAGTTGATCCGCTCCAGCTTTTCCCAATTCGATTCCGAGGCCACGAGCCGCAGCGGTTTCCAGAGGCCCGGCACGCCGGGCACGCTGCCGGTCGTCAATCTCGGCATCCGCCTGAGTTTTACCGACATGATGAGAACGATCCCGCATGAGCTTGGCCACGCGTCCACGATTGCGCATCACGGCAGCAGCGACGAAGGCTTCGTTTATTGGACCGAAGACAAGCGCGACGGGCAGGACGTCATCGTGGAAGTTCACGCGGACAACTGGACGGACGCGCTGTTCGACGCGCACACGAAGGGCGAAGTGATCGAGGCCACTGCGGAGCCGGACGGATTCCCCATGGAGCCGAGCCGTTTCAGGAAGCCGCGGCGGCTCTGGGTGGCGCGCAAGCACGGCCAGCACAGCGGCGACGAATCCTGCGTCATGCGCTACACGCTCGCGGACGCGTACGATCCTTCGGAGACAGGCAGCAACAAGCGCATCTTCAAGGAAATCACGGCGCCTCCGGAAAAGTCGGGGTACACTTACTGCCAGCTGCCGGACGGGACAGGCGACGCGGGCCGCCGGTACGGCAGCGCGGACACGCAGCTCGAGCGCGGCGCCTGCAAGTACCAGATCTGCGTGAACGACAAATACATGTATGGCCATCAGGGGCGCAAATAATGAAAAAAAATATTTTGATTCTGGTCCTGATGTTCACCGCGGCGGCTGCCGCATGGATATTTTTTAACCGCAGCACTTCCATTCCCGCGCCTTCTTCGCAGGCTGCGGCGGCCCCCGGCTATCCCGCGGGTATTTCCCTTTCGGTCAATCACGGTCTGCACACGAAAATCCTGCGCGGCTGGCCGGTGATCGCGGAAGTCTTCCTGATTTTTCCGGAAGGTTCCGCGCTCGAGCCCGCGCTCCGCGATTCCTGGCAAGATAAAATCACGCTCGAGCTGCGCACGGAAAAAGGATTGCAGCCGGTGGATTTCCAAAAGATAGAGCCTGAGGCGGAAGGGGCGGAATGGACCGGCGTTTGGATTTTGACTCCTGAGGCCACGCAAAAGCTCGAGCCGGGCCAGTATCAATTGAAAGCGGTCTTGAACGACAAGGGTAAGCTGGTGAGCAAGAGCTACTTTTCGAAAGTGGAAGTGCTGGCGGAAGCCGAAAAAGATCTCCAGCCCGAAACCGGCGCTTATCTGAACGCGGAGGCCTTGATCCTGCAAAAGCGTTTTCCGGAAGCCGCGAAGATCGTGGATGATTTTCTAAAGACGCATCCGGACGATGCGGGAATGACCGAAATGAAAGCGGGGCTTCTTCGCTCCGCGGGCCAGCCCGAAGAGGCGCTGGAACTCTACGACAAGGCGCTCGGGCCTTCCAACATGCAGGAGCCGCCTCCCGAAAGTCTGATGCGGCGCCGCCACGAATTGCTGCACGAAGTTTTAACTCAGGATCATGAACCACAGGGGGAAAGGAAACCGGCATGAAATCACGCACCGTTTTGACCGCCTCGTTTTTTTTGATGACTGCTTTTTCGGCCCCGCTTCGGGCGGACGCGCCGCGGCAGACCGAAATCGTCTTCGATGCGTCGCGCAGCATGAACGACCCGCTCGGCGCGGACACAAAGCTGGAAGCGGCCAAGCAGTCGCTGACCGGCATTGCGGGCCAGATCGCGCCCGGTTCCCTGGTCGGCCTCCGCGTCTTCGGCGCGTCGCCGGTCGGAGACAACGTGCGGCAGTCATGCTTCGACTCGCAGCTGGTCATGCCCATCGGGCCGCCCAGCAAGTCCGCCATGATCGCCAAGGTGATGGCGCTCCAGGCGTTCGGCCAGACCGCGCTGGGCTATTCGCTGGAGCTCGCGGCGAAAGATTTCGACAGTGCGCCGGAGGTTTCGAAAACCATCATCCTCATCAGCGACGGCCAGGAAAGCTGCGGCAAAGATCCTGTCACGGTCATGAAGAATCTGAAGGCGCAGGGCATCGACGTGAAGGTGCACGCGATCGGGTTCGGCGTGGACGAGCCGACAAAGGCCCAGCTCCAGGAGATCGCGCAGATGACGCAGGGCAGTTACCAGGATGCGCAGGACGCGCAAAGCCTCAAGCAGTCGCTGGAAAGCGTCGCGCACCAGGAGAAAATCACGGCGCCTGCCGCGCCGAAAGCCGCGGCGCCCGAAAACCCGGCTGAGGAAGCGAATCCGGAAATGCTGCTGCAGGCCCAGCGCGGAAAAGGGGAAAATCTTCTGGCCGCGGCGGCCGGAGCCAGGATCGTGACGGCCAGCAACCAGGACGTGGCGCTCGCCATGGACGGTTCGGAAGACACCGTGGCCTCGCTCGGCTCAGGGGACTATGCTGTCCTTTCTTTCAAAGACAACCAGCCCGCGCTTCTCGATAGTTTTTCCGTGCCCATTTTCGAGCAGAGCTCGTCGAATCCGAAAAAAATCGAGCTCAGCGCATCGGCGGAAAATGCCCAAACCGGTTTTGTTCCGCTGCTTTCGATCGAGGTGCCGAACAAAGTCGATTTTAAAAACGTGTATCAGGAATTCAAAATCGATCCCCCGGCCCCGGTGCGATTTCTCAAAATCAGGATCGGGGAAGGGCGGTCCGGAAATTATTCGGACTTCGCGGAGTGGAAGGTCTCGGGCAAGCTGCTCACCGAAGATGAATTCAAGGCCGAACTCGCCAAACAGCCGGCCAAAGAAGTCGACGTGATCGCCAAAGACGCGGGAGGCACGATCGCGGCCTCCAGTCAGCAGGGCTTTGAAGCCCTGATCGACGGCGCTCCGGGAAATCAGGCCGGCGGCGAAAATGTATCAATCGATGCCGGAAGTGAAGTGGTCTTTGCTTTTGACGGCGGCCGCGAGGCTTATCTGATGCGCGCCGCGGTGCCGGTTTATGAAGCGGCGCCCGAAAACTGCAAGACGCTCGAAGTGTCGGTGTCGCCGGATTCGGCGTCGGAGAACTTCCACAGCGCGGGAACGTTCCAGACGACCAACATGCTGATGAACGGCAAGCCGGAGCAGGAATTCAAATTTCCGGCGCCGGTCAAAGCCAAGTTCGTGAAGGTGAAATTCATCGACGATCACGGCAGCGGCGGCACTTGCGAACTGGGAGAGCTCGAAATTTTCGGTTCGTTCCAGCCTGTCACAGGCGCGGTGGACGCGGCATCGCTGCCGCAAGCCGCCTCGGCCCCCGCGGAAGCTTCGGAAACGACGGAAGCCGCCGAAGAGCCTCAGGCCGAGGCCGCGCCTGCGGCCGAAGCTTCCGCCGAAACGCCGGCGGCCGTTGATAATGCCGCGGCTCCCGAAGATTCCGGAACGGTGATGGAAAATCCGCCCTCCGACGGAATCGAAGAGGAAGCCGCTCCTCCGCCGGCGCAGGAAGACAAGGATTTCGAACAGGAGTCGAAGCCGGCCGGAAACTGAATCGAGTCGGGAAAAAAAGAAAGCCGGCATCCCCAAGATGCCGGCTTTTTTTTATGGCGTTTGAAGCTAATTGCCGCCGTTCATGTAGCGGCCGAGCGTATCGTAAGCCTGGCGCGCTTCGTCTTCGGTGGGCGCGTCCTCGGACTGTTGATCTTCGTACTGTTCCTGATAATCGCCCGAAGTGTCGCCTTCGTACTGGCCGTCCTGCTGGCCGTAATCCTGCGTGGAACCGTCAAAGGGATTCGGCATCTGGCCCTGGAATCCGCCTCCGCCTCCGGAAAATTGAGAAGCGATGTTTTGAATCTGTCCCAGGACCTGGCCGGCCTGCTGCAGCGTATTTCCGGTTTGATTGGGACGGCGCGGCGGATAAGGACCCTGCTGCTGCGGATAGCCGCCGTTCGCGTAACCCTGCTGCTGCGGGTAGGCGCCTTGCTGCGCGGGATATTGCTGCGGGTAACCCGCGTTCGGATAAGCCTGAGGCTGCTGCATCGGCATCGGGCCTTGCGCGGGGCCTTGATCGTAGAGTCCGTTCTGCCAGGCTTCAGGCCGGCTCGAAGCGGACGCCTGGCGTACGGCCTTCATGCCCGGATCTTCCGGCGGCATGGCCGCGGCCGGAGCCTGGGCAAGCTGCTGCAAAGGCTGCTGCATCACGGAGGCGCGGGAATTCGAGGCCTGCGCCGGCGGCAAAGCGCCCTGGAGACGCGCCTCCTGCTGGACGGCCTGCGCGATGCCCTGGCCAAACTGATCCGCCTGCTGCATGTCTTCGGCGCTCGGCGCTTCGGCGTCTCCGGCAGGCATGCCCATTTGTTTGGCCGTCGCGCTCATGTTGTTCATCATGTCCGAGAGCTTGAAGTCCCCGTTCGACATCTTCGACATGATGTTCTGCGAGCGCATGCCCATCAGATCGTCGACTTTGGTGAATCCCTCCGGCAATTCGAAGAGCGCGGGATCGGCCTTGACCGTGTCGGCTTGCTGCATTTCGAACAGCATGTTTTCCACCGCGTTGCCATTCTCGTCCTGTCCGGCCTGCGACATGGCCAGCGCCAGGCGTTCGGGTAAATTTTTCGCGTACGGCATGCCCGTCATGCCCTGCGCCAGCGCGGAACCGATCAGGGTCATGGACTTGATCAGCTCTTCGCGTTCTTTGGCGGGGTAGAGGGAGTATTGGGAATCGACCTTGGCTTTTTCGAACGCGGAGATTTCTTTCTGGATCTTCGCCGCCTTCGGATCTTTGTCGGAAGCAAGCCAGATCGCGCCGATCATGGAATTTTGCTGCGGGCACGAGGGCCCGTAACCTTCGGCCTGGAACCCGGCGATGGTTCTTTCCCCGACTTTCTTGGACTGCGCGCAGGGGTCGTTCGCCACGGCATCCGGCACCTTGTCCATCTGCTTCTTGTACGCCTCCATCTCTTTTTGCTCTTCAGGAGTAAGACTTTCGTCGCTTCCTTCTTTATAAGGAATCGGAATGGGTTTTTCCTGGTAAGCCTTGAGCTCCATGTCGATGTCCCATTCCACGCCCTTGTCGACGCGCGTGATCGAGATTTGGTCGCCCATCATCCCTTGCGCGAGCGGAGAAGAAACCACGAGGCGCTGTTTTTTTCCGCTCACCCACATTTCGGACGTGCCCATGCCGTTCATGCCTTGGCTTTTGGTGTAGACGTCCGCGTGCGCGGCGGTGGAAAAGAGGACGAGAAAAAGGGGAAGGACGGGCAGAAGTTTTTTCATGACGGGCTCCTTACGGTTCGCTAGTAAGGATAGCCAATGCCCTGAGGAATTGCAAACAGGTGCTTTTTTAATCAATAACGATCATTTTTGCCGCGAAATTATAGGACGCCTTACAGGACGCTCTTCCATATATAAAGGCGGTCGGGAAAACCCACATTTTACAAACGATGCCGGGTTTCTTTTTGACAAGCGATTCAAGGAGGTCTAGCCTAGGTGCTCCCAAACGTAACCGGCTTTTTAAGATCCCCCTCAAGGAGAGAAACCATGGCGAAGCATCAGCAGACCGTTACACCCACGTTTACGTTCAAAGATTCCAGGAAGGCCATCGAGTATTACAAAAAAGCTTTTGGCGCGAAGCTCCTGGACTTGTACCCCAGGCCCGACGGATCGGGGACCATGCATGCCACCATCCAGATCGCCGAATCGGTCATCATGATGGGCGATGAAATGCCGGGTTCGGAAAAATGCGGCAAGAGCGCGGAAACGATCGGGGCTTCGCCCATCGGCATGTACCTCAGCGTGCCCGACGTCGATGCGACGTTCAAGCAGGCGGTCGCGGCCG
Organism: Verrucomicrobiia bacterium; assembly: GCA_035495615.1. Classification (NCBI taxonomy): domain Bacteria; kingdom Pseudomonadati; phylum Verrucomicrobiota; class Verrucomicrobiia; species Verrucomicrobiia bacterium. The sequence goes on from DATJFP010000021.1 coordinate 73,279, forward strand.
GGGGCAAAGAGCTCATGGCCGTCGCCGACATGTTCTGGGGCGCCCGCGTGGGCCAGGTCGTCGATCCTTTCGGCTACTCGTGGATGATTGCCACGCCCAAGCAGGACCTCACGCATGAGCAGGTCCAGAAAGCCGCCGACGCGTTTTTCGCTCAGGCTGCCGGCAAGAGATAAACCTCTCCCGGGGCAGACCTTTTGCGCACCGCACAAGGTCTGCCCCACTTTTTCCCGCGCCCTTTCCCGACAAGCGTTTCCCTTCCGGCACGATGGCCGCTTTCCACACGCCTTGCCATAATAATGCGGGCATTGAAAGGGAGGAGGGTAACATCATGAAAACGTTTCAAGGAATTGTTCTGGCGCTTTTAGTGAGTGCGATGGGGGTTCCCGCTTTTGCCGTCGAGACCGTCGAGACGGTGCGCACTTTCCAGACGCCGGCCGAACCGGGAGTTTATTATTTTACCCTGGAGGATTTTCAGAGGGCTTATTCCGGGACGAAGCCGATCGTCGCTTACGAAAAATTCGCGCGCGCCCGTTATGGCGGGATGTACGGATACCCGCAGACGACGCTGGTGACGACCCGCATCAGAAGCGATGAGGATTTGGAAAAGGGCGAGGGGACCAAGCCTCACGTGATCCCTTACGATGCCCGCCGTGGCGACCGCGAGGTCATACGTTACGTGCGGGAAAGCCGTGTTTAGAAACAAGAGACAACAGGTCTTGGGCTGAGGGGTTAGTTTCTTTTAACTCTTCGATCAGCCCAAGACCGTCGGCAAGGCGCGGATAAAATTCGGAATCTTCGGGGCAGTGAAGCGCGGCTTCCTTAAAGAGCAGTTCCGCCTTGGCAATGTCGCCCATTTCAAGCCACAGGCATCCCAGGTTGTATCCGGCTTCGACATCGCCGGGGTTCAAGGCCGCGGCTTTTTCCAAAGCCGAGATCGCTTCCTGGATTTTCCCTTCGGAATAGAAGGCGATGGCCATGTTGAAGAGGACGGCCGTCGAGTCCGGATGGGCTTCCAGCGCCTTCTCGTATTCGCGCAGCGCCGCTTCCGGTTTTTGCTCGAGCAGGAGCCGGTCGCCTTTGGCTTTGGAGTCTTCCGAAGCCGCGAAGGCGCTGCCGTGAACCAGGCAAAGAAGTCCCGCCAGCAAAATAGAGGAACGGAAAAAGGAAGAAGTCATTCGGGCGCATTATACTCCGGCCTGCCTGAAACGCTAAGCTTTCCCTTGCAACAATCCCAACTCCCGGTATTATAGAGGCGCCAAGGAGCCACCCCTTATCGTATGGCTGCCACAAAAACGCCAATCCGGGTTCTTCTCTTCCTTCTGCTGTTTTCCTTTTTCTTTCATCCGTCCGCCGAGGCCCGGAAAAAAGACGGCCCGCAAATCACGCAGGACCTTACCGGCGTCCAGCCTTATCCCCACCAGTGGATCGAAGCCAAGGGCAAAAAAGAAGTCTCGCTGATCGGACAGGCCTACCGTCCGCGGCCGGATTTGTTCGTGATGGAATTGAATTCATTTCCGGACGGCGAAACCGAAATCAAGAGCGTCAAGCTCAAGACCGCGGACGGCAAAGTCATCGAAGGCCGGATCCGCCGGCTTCCTTTTAATTTCATGCCCACGGCAAGGCAGCATTACGCGAATCCGCAAATGGACGACGCGGGCCAGGCGCCGCAGCAGATCAATGGCCCCGCGCAGGAGCATTCATGAAGCGGCGTCTGCTGGCTCTGACACTCATCGGATTTTTGCTGGCGCCTCCGCCGGGCCGCGCGACTTATTCCGACGAGGAAGACTACGTCCGACATTCCGGCGGCGGCTCTTCGATGGGTGAACAGGTCGCGGGCCAGGCGGCCGCGGGCGCCTTGACGTATCTTGTCGGGCGCGCGATGCACAAAAATGACGGAAGCACCGGCGCGGCGGACGAGCCCGCGGCGCCGCCCTCGGTGGTCACGGTCGTGGAATTTCCCGTGACCCAGGATGTGGCCCAGACCGGCCAAGTCGAAGTCGAGATCCAGAAAGGCAAGTCCACGGTTAATGTAAACACGCCCGTCAACATCACCCAGGCGCCGGGCGGGGAAGACATCAACAAATGCTGCAAACTGACGTCGCTCGCGGTCATGAACATCTGGCATCACGCCATCAAAGTCAGCGTGGGCGGCAAGACGCAGGTGGTCAAGCCCGGCCAGCCCGCGGTGTTCGAAGGCGATCTCGGCGAATGCCCGCGCATCAAAGTGGAAAGCGCGGAGGAACTGGGTGAGGACGACGCGCACCTCGTGGCCGAAGACGTTTCGCTTTGCTGCAAGGATTTGAGGACCGGGCATTACAAGAGTTTTTACGCCATCCGGATCCTGCGCTACACGTTCGTCGAGCTGGACAAAGACTGCGGCGGCGGAGGAAAGACCACGTCGCTGCCGCCCGTCACGACCCAGTCGCCGTACAAAGGCGAGTCGATCACGCCGAGCGTCAGCATCTCGGAAGGCATCAGCGAATCGCGCACCATCACGCCGAGCGTGCCGTATTCGCAGCCGCCGTCCATTTCCGAATCCATCACGCTGACGCCGACGATCACGCCCTCGATTTACCGTCCCAGCTATCCGCCCTCGCAGCCGCCGACAACCGACGAAAAATCCGATTGCGCGTGCTGCTGCCATCAGGTGAACACCTGGTCCGCGGAAAAACCGATCGAAATCAAATACGCTTCGCCCGCCGGCGCCGACGTGCGCGTGCCGCTCGGGAAAGAATTTCCGCTGGCCGTCAATGCCATCGACATGGACATGCTGACCGTCTCGTGCAACCAGCAGGGCGTGGAATGCGGCTCCTGCTCGCCGTGCACGCCGGGCGGCGGAGGCGGCATCACGGACGGCCCTGTCGCGGGAACCGGAACCGGCGGCGGTTCCACGATGGGCGGCAATCAGGTCATGATCGCCACGACAAGCGGTGTGTGCAAGCGGCCCTGCGAATCCTGCCAGTCCCTGAAAAAAATCCCGCTCGCATCGCCGCTGCATTTCCGTTGGGAATTGATCGCGGGGCCGGGCTGGCTCAAAAGCAATCCGTATTACCCGCAGGAACGTTCCGCGGTCGCGGAAGGTCCTGCCGCGGTGTACGTGGCGCCGGACTCCCTGCCGCCGGGCGCGGACCGCACCGTGGCCATTCTTTTGACCATTGACGATACGCCGTACGTCGCGGATCTCGACGACCCGCCCGTCACGGAAACGGTCACGATCAACCTGATCGGCCGCAAGGAAGTGGGCAGCGTGGCCGTCGTGTCGCCGTCCCTCGATTATCCCACGGTCACGAATCCGCCTCCAACCTGCCCGTGCAAGCCCGTGACTTCCTGGGACGCGGCTTCCGGCATCAAGAAGACCGAAGAGCACGATACCGCGTACAGCGTTTGCGCGGACAGTTACACGGTTTTGACCGCGCCGACCGAAGACGTGGACACGATCCACGCGCAATGTTCCGGCCCGAAATGTTCGGCGCCGGAAGTGCAGTACAAGCTGCACGACGCCACGACTTACCAGTGGAAGGCTTCGGCCGGCACGACGATTGGAATTTTGGACAGCATCGTGTTCCAGGCGCCTTCGTCCGCCGGTGACGTGAAAGTGGAAGGAACCGCCACCGACAGCAGCATTCAATATCCCGACGGCGCGCTGCCGCTCCCGCCTTACGAAATCAAAGTCGGAAAAATCACGATTGAATCGGCCGATGTCCCGCCGCTGGGGCCCGGAATTTCCACCCCGGCCAATGCGCCGCTCATGCTGGGCGACGACTTGACGGTGAAATATAAAATAGAAGGCGCGCAGTTCGGAAAGCTGGAAATGCGGGTGTACAATAAAAACGGCGACGTCGTGTACCGGCGCGCGGACCTCGAAGGGACGATCGGCTCGCACGAAACCACGTGGCCCAAGGCCCGGTGGAATCAGGAACCGCATATCGGCGCGTACGCGAACCCGAAGAACGGTCCGTACGAAATCGAGATCGCGGCGGCGAAGCCCCGCTGCGTGTCCGCGGGCAGCAAATACGTGGACACCAAGCTCGTGATCCAGGCCGATATCCGTGACCTCAAGGCGGGCAGCGCCACGCGGGCTTCCAGCCTCGACACCACGATTCAGTACACGCGCATCAAATTGAAGGGGCCTGCCGAGCATGATTTCTTCGGCGGGGACATCCTGCGGACGACTATCCCGGGCCTGGCCGCGGGCAATTACGGAAAGCGGCTTTACGTGGACAAACCTTTTACGCTGAGCCGCCTCGAAGACGGCAAGTGGACCATCTCCGTCTACGATAATTTCGACGGCGTGGGCAACTCACTCGACACCGACCCCAGCACGCCGCAAAGCGATCCGTACGAAACCGAGATCGAACTCTACTAAGATGAAAAAGCTTTTTCTTTTTTCAATCGCCCTTTTTCTGCTCGCCCCCTTGCGGCCGGCGCATGCCCACATTTCCGACGATGAAAAGGAGCTGGAGCTGGAATTCATCCAGGCCAAAGATCTTTTTCACGAAGGGAAAACGGACAAGACCGTCGCCCTGCTGAAGGACCTGGCCTCCGATCCGCGGCATCCCGCTTACGCGCAGGTGAAAGCCGCGGCCGCCATTGCGGACCTCTTGCGCTGGCAGTACGGGCAAGGCAAGGTGGATGAAGCGCTTTCCAAGGACCTCGACAAGCTGCAGGCTGACTTAACAAAGGCGCTCGAGCCCTGGGGCGATGCGCCGCTCAAAAAAGTCCTGGATCCGTCCCTGGCCTATCTCGCCGAGACTCAGAAATTCCTGGCCGACAAGAAGCCGGTTTCCGCC
>DATJFP010000022.1 GCA_035495615.1 Verrucomicrobiia bacterium
GCTCCTCGCGCGGCTCGTGCGCGGCGGCGATCCCGCGCACTGGAACCACGACGTGGTCGAGCAGACGCTGACGTCGATCGCCGCGGTCCCTGAAAACCGGCGCAGGCAGGACCTCATCACTTCCTTTTTCACGCTGAACAACGCCGAAGGGGAAGACGGCCAGGAAACCGTGGCTGCCGCGATCCGCGCCGGCGCAAGGCTTCTCAAAAAGGACGGGCGCATGGTCATCACGTTGTCGGCGCGGCGGGGCTTCGAAGACCGGGCGCTCGACCAGATCAAAGATTTCGGCTTTGAAGTCGAGGACGGCATCGGGTTCAACCGCCTGACCGACGAGCACCGCAACCAGCTGTTCAAGCGCGGGGAAGACCAGACTGACGAGGACGCGGTCTTCGTCGAAAGCGAAATCCGGCGCCGCCGCTTTTACGTCCTGATCCTGAAAAAAACCTCGGACCTTTCCGACGAAGCCATTGCCGCGCTTCCAACGAATAACATCATGATCTCGCGCTTTCCCGAAGAAGTTCCCGGGGCGGAGGAAACGCCCGTACGTCCCGACGATATTACGGTGCAGTCGACGGCCGAGCGGGAAAAGAAGCTCAAGGAAATCAAGCCCAACCAGCTCGAACGCTCGGACCTGCAGCCGAAATCCGAATCGCTGCGCGAATCGCCGTACACGCGCCGCCAGGCCGACAAGGACAGGTTCCGCGACCACCGCCGTAAGCTCGAGCTTATCAGCAAATACCGGCATCTGCTGCTGGGGCCGGCGACGCGAATCAACGACAACCAGACGCTGCAGCGCATCCGGCTTCTGCTCGACCGGACCTACGGCGAAAACGCGGGCAAGGCCAAATTCAAACCCAGCAGCGGCAATAAAAATCCGCCGTCGCCGCTGGATTTCTGGAAAACGCCGCGCGACGCCTGGGTCATGGATCCGGAGTCGACACAGTCGATCACGTTCAAAGGAAACCGCGGCAAGCCGGTGATCACGGTTTTTTACAGCTCTAAGGCGGGCGGCAAAGGCGAGGTCACGGGCATCGCCTTTCATGAAACCAACGGCGGCGGCAAGATCGTCTACACCGAAAACCGGAAGCTGCTGCGCCCGGGTTTCGAATTCAATATCGCGGAAATGCAGGGCAAGACCGCGGACGAAGCCACGCTGCTGCAATGGCTCGTGCTGGAGCAGAAGAAGATCGGGGCCGCGCCGCAGGCCGGCATTCAGCCACTCTATTCGGACGAGATCGACTACACGGAGCGGCGCAGGCTCTACGACCACATCGACCAGGTCTTTGCCACGCTGCTCGAAAACTACCTGGCCTTCGCGTCGATCCCCGAAGACGCGCATCATCCCGGCTTCGACTTTGAAGCGCTTTTCACCGACCCGGTGGCCCAGAGCGTGCAGGAGTTCCACGACAAAGAGTTTCCGACCGGCGACTATATTTTCCCTTACGCGGAGCAGCGCGCGTTTGTCCCGTACCTCTTCAACAAATGGAGGGAGGGCAGGGAGGCGATCACACTCGAAGAAATGGAAAAGTATTTCGTGCTGCGCCAAATGATCCGCGACCTGCGCGGCATTTTCCAGATGCTTGGACCGACCTTTTACAAACAGAAAACCCGGCGCAGCCCGACCGTAGGGGGCGGGGGAGCCGCCGACCAGGAGGAAGCGAGGCGCCACCGCCGCACCCTCGGCGGCAATACGTCGTATCTTTCCGCGCATGCCGTGGCCGCGATGGTGATCGAGATTCTGCGTTCACGCGGCGGCAAGGCCAAGCACCTGGATCAGGCCGCGGGCACGGGCGCGCTCGCCGACGCGCTTTCGCAGCAGGGATCGCCGAAACCGGACGGCAAGAATTACCTGCTGGCCGAAATGGACACGGACCCGAACATGCTGGCCCAGCAGCGGCCCGCGGGCTTCCGTCCCGAGGACGGCGTCGTGCATCTTTTGGGCGACGTGACGCGGCTGCGCGAAGAATTTGCCAAGCTCAAATTCACGGAGGCGCCGTTCGACATCATCACCGCGCTTTTCATCATCGACATGCTGAGAGCCGAAGACCGCAAGCGGCTTTTCATCGAAGCCAACATGTCCATGACCGTCGGCGGCGAATACATTCTCACCGTGCCGCAGTCCTGGGACCTCGACGATGCCGAGGCGTTCCAGCAGGCCATGTATGATCTCGGCTTCGACGTGGACACGCCGGTGCGCGGCCAGCACAAGGCCAAGCCGGAATTCCTCGACAGGATCGTGCGGGAGGTGAAAGATTCCACCAACGACGAAGGTTATGCCAAGGACATTTCGCGGGAAGTGGGCGACAGGCTGGCCAAGCAGTTCACGATCCTGCGCTTCGTGAAACGCAAGGACATCGATCCCGAAAGCGCCGCCGTCCGAAACATCCCGGCCGCCGCGTTCGAATTGAAAAAAACCGAGACCGGCGTGCGCGGCCCGTCGACGGGCACGAAGCCTTTCGAATACGACCCGCAGGCCATGCGCCGCTGGCTGGAAATCCTGCGCTGGCTCCTGAACGAGTGGACGGCCAACGACATCGAGGTTTTCAACGCGGACGCCGCGAGCATGGTCACGCGCGAGCAGATCATCGGCGAAGGCGGGCTTTTTCCCGAGATCGCGACGGAAAACGCGCTCGAACATCTCTACCAGTACCGCTTCCTTTTTTCGAGCACCGCGGAGACCGGCAACCATCACGAGTTGATTACGGTGGTGCACCAGTTCTGGAACCTCGGGGCGCGCCGCTTCCATCGCAAGCAGATCGAATTGCTCCGCGAGCTTTACCGCCGCGGGCCTCCCGCGCGCGGCCCGGCCCCGTCCCAGTTCAGCGCGAATTGGGCGGCCCAGCATCTGGCGAGCCGCGCCAAAGCGCTCGAACGCCTCGCCAGCGGAAAACCCGTCGCGGGAGCGCATCTGCAAAATCCCGC
>DATJFP010000023.1 GCA_035495615.1 Verrucomicrobiia bacterium
AGGCCAAGCGCATCTTCATGGAAATCATCGAGGAGCTGGATGCAAGGTATGCCTCGGCGGACGAAAAGCGGCTCATCGCGAGCGCCAGGATCAATCTCGTGCGCTACATGGGAAGGCATTTGTCGCGCACGTTCGACCACGCGTTTGTCGACCTTCTGTCGCAGCGCAAAAACGCCTTGAAGGAAATGCGGCGGACGTTCCGCCAGATGGCGGAACTCGACGTCCCGATGTTCAGCTCGGCCCCGCTGTACGTCTTCCTGGGCCTTCTTCCCTTCTGCGCCCGCAGTCCCATCCTCGACGCCATGAAGAATTATAAAGTCAAAAAGTGGTGCCACTGACCGCGGGGGCTGGGAGCCCCCGGGCAATTTGAACGTCTTATTTCTTCCCCAAAGCCACGCCGACGATAAGAGCCCCGAGCGCCGCCGCGCCGAGGAAAGGCCATGGATTGCGGTGCACTTTTTTGTCGAGATTCCGTGCGGTTTCGACGAGGCGTTCTTCTTCGGCCTGCAGCGTCTTGGCAAAACGCTTGCGCGCCTCCCCCATCATTTCCTTGCCGTTCGTCGTCTGGTCTTTCAGGAGCTGCTTGATGTGCGAGTATTTGCCTTCCACGATGCCGTAAAGCTCTTCGCTTTTTTCCTTGGCCGCTTCGTTGAGAAGTTCGAGCGCTTCCTGGATCTTATCATTGCGTGACTGCGTCTTCATGATTGCCTCCTTAGTTTGAGGCCCGGAGCTCCGGGCCGCTGTCATTCTTGTTCGGACTTGTTGACGAATCCTTCGGAAAATTCCTTTCCGGCGCTTCCGGCCTTGGCCGCGCCGAGGGCTTGCCCGTGTTCGGGGACGCGCGCGGCGCGGCCGCTCACCACGAGATCGATGAACAGCGGAAAATGATCGGACGCCACCTTGTCGAGCTCCGTAGAAGGCACGACAATACGCGTCACCTTGATGTCCGGGCTGATGAACATGTGGTCGATGCGCGTGAACGAATACGAGCGCAGCCAGGTGCCGTAGGGCCGGTGGAATTCGAGCAGCATCTGGGCGTCCTGCAGCCGGGTCGTGATGCGCTTGTAGACCTGCGAGGCCGGGCTGGAATTGAAATCCCCGCACAGGATCACCGGCGGCTTGCAAAGCGGGCTTCCGAGCCATTCGGGCCCGAGCAAGGCCTCGGTTTGAAGCAGCCTTTCCTGCGGCCATAAACTCAGGTGCGTGGTGATGATCTGGACTTGAGTGCCGCCGCCCAGGTCGAGCTCGACCCACAGCGCGCCCCGGGGTTCGAATTCTTTCCGTTTGTAGAGCTGCGGCAGCCCGCCGACCTTCACCTGCCGCATGGGATAATGGCTGAGGATGCCGTTGCCGTAATGTCCGTTCAGGCAAAACGACGGATAAAATTGGAAAGTCATGCGCAGCCGTTCCGCGATGGCTTCGGCCTGGTGGATTTCCTGCGAGCGCTTGCAGCCCGCATCGAGCTCCTGCAGCGCGATCGCGTCCGGCGAATAGCGCGCGATGACCCGGGCAATCCGGTCCGTCGAGCGCTTGCCGTCCATGCCCAGGCATCCGTGCACGTTGTAGCAGGCAACCCGCAGCGTTTTCGGGACCACGTCCGCCTGCCGCGTTTCGCGGCTGACCACGGATTCCGAACGGCCGAGCACGCGCAGGGCCGCTTCCCTGAGAATCGAAGGCCGGAGATATTCCCGGCTCCGCTCCGGCAGCGGCGTGTCCTGAGGAAGAAGCGCAAAACCATGCGTTTCTTCCGCCCCGATTCCCGCGTGCGAGCCGTTTTCAATCGGAAACGTGATGGGCTTGCGGTTGGCCAGCCAGCCGGAAAGGATCAGGTCCCCCGAGTAAGGATGATGGCAAAGCTCCGCGAGGTCATGCGCGGCTTCTTCCAGGAACGGATGGTCATGGCCCAGCACGTCGGAAGCGTCGCGCGGAAGGTTGTAGGTCCCGGACGCCGTAATGGCCAGCGCGTTCCGCCCTTCGTCCGGAATCAGGACGAGCGGCACCTCGGCCTTGACGAGGATGTCGTGCGCGAGCTTGATCCTTTCGTCGTGCCCGAGCGGAATTTTGGAATAAACGTGGCAAAGCGGTCCCATGCCCGCCGCGATGACGTCCGGGGTCTGCGTTTCAGTTTCCGCCGTATGGCTGGCCGGCGCCGGCGCGGGAGCGGGACTATTCCGGGGCGCATCCCTCTCGCCGCGGGACGGACGGGCCGGGTAATACCGCCCCGCATAACAGCAGGAAGGGCCGTGCCCCATGCGCGCGCGCGCGGGATTCTGCGCCGCCGCCTTGCTGAAGATGCCGTCCAGCACGTCCTGGATGTTTTCGTGGTGAAGCTTATGATACGGGGCCGTGTCCTCCTGCCCGTGATCCGAATAAATCCAGATGTCGTATTCGCGCCGGTCCGCGAGGCGGGCTTCCCGCCAAAGCTGGGCCACGGCCGCGTCGATGCCTCGCAGGCACCAGTGCGCGAAAGCCGACGAAGGACCGCGCCGGTGCGACTGTTCGTCATATCCGAAAAAATTGACATGGATGACCGGCAGACCGCGCGCGATGTCGATGCGCGCGCCGAGCACGATGAGTTCGCGCAGCAGCACACAGATGAAAACGCGGGTCAGGATGAATTGCGCTTCGTAGAAAAAATACTGGCCTTTCAGCATGCCGCGGATGCAGTCGACGATGCTGAGCCCCAGCTCGATGACGAGCAGGAACAGTGTCTTGATCAGGATGTCCAGATGGAAAATGAAAAGGGCCGTCCAGCTCATGGGATTGAGCAGCTTGAAAAAACCCTGCCAGCCGAACGTCGCGCAGCAGAAGTGGGACTCTTTCGCGCCGCCGGAAAAAATGTTGGAGTACGAGCTTCCCTCTTCCAGGAGGCCGCGGTTTTCGCGGGCCATCTGTTTCTCGATTTCCGAAGCCGATTTGGCATCGTACATCGTGAACATCTGGCTCGTCTTGCGGTCGTAAAAGTGAAAGGCGGGCACGCAGGATTTCACGCCGTAAAAAAGCTCGCCCTGCACCCCGGGCGTCGCGGACGGAAGACCGGAATAGTGGGAATATTCCTCGTAATTTTCTTTCTCGATAAGCTTTTCGAGGAACGGCATGTGGCCTTCCCTCACGGCGCGGCGCATCTGCGGGTGCGACAGGCCGTCGATCTGGATCATAATCAGGCCGCGCGACGAGGAAGTTCCTTCGGATTTCGAGAGCGGCATGAGGCGCAGCTCCCAGTAGGAACGGGTAAAACGCCGGCGCAGGCGCCTCATGGAAACGGCAAGACGCGCGATCATGAAACCCCGCTTTTTTTCTGGCTTGCGTGATCAATTTCCATGGCCACCTTCCGTGTGATGTGAAGCACGCTTTATCATAGAAGAGGCACGCCGTAACGGCCCATCGGGGAAAAGATTCTTTTTCTTAAGAAAATGACTGACGGCAGGACACCGCGTCAATTCGAGGAGACGGAGGCGGGAGCCTTGTCTTTTTGCGCGCCTTCGATTTTGATCTGGAAGAAGGACATGCAATGTTCGCAGAAGAAAAAATGGACGCCCGCGTGGGTGCGGCTGGATCTCCCCATTTCCTTGCGGCGGTCACGCGGTTTTTCCGCGCGGTGCACTTCTTCATTGCCGCAGCCGTTGGGGCACGGCGGCGACTGCTCTTTCACGACACGTCCCTCGCCCGAAGGCATGGGATAATCGCGCGGTTCCGACCAGTATAATTCCGTTTTTTCTTGGATCATAACGACCGCCTTATCAGTTCAAAATCATGAAATCGGAAGGCGCGTCCTCTTTGCGCGGGCCCGCGCCGTATTCGTTTTTCAGGCACGTGCACGTCCGGCCTTCGGCGCATCCGGAACAACAGTAATAATCGTCGGGGCCCGGGCCCTCATCGGCCCATTTTTCTTTCAACTTGCCGCACTGCTTGCATTCGCTGCTGGTTCTGCTCATGGTTTCCCGTCTCCAGTTGTATCGTAGCCGGAACCCGGAGCGCGACAAATCGGGCGATCGCCCGATACGCCTTCAGGGATTCCCTGCATCCGGACGCGTCCCTTTCTCGAAAAGAAACGGCGGAAACCCCAGGCTGACTTCGGTTCCGTCCCGGGCGAGTTCGTAGCTTCCGCCGAGAAGCTCCATGCGTTTCTGAATTCCGGCCAGCGACGGGTCCTCGCGCAAATCCCCGCGGGCTTCGGCACGGATCGTGAGCCGCAGCCCGCGGTCCATCTTCAGCCGCATTTGAACGCTTCCGGCGCTCGCGCCGCGGGAAGCCTTGCCCGCCAGAAACTCCTGGATCCCGCGCACGATGAACGCGCCGATGTCTTCGGGAACCGCGCGGTCTTTCCCTTCGAAGCGCAGCCCGACTTTCACGCGGTATTGCTCGCCCGCCCAGTCCGCAAGCCACTCGAGCGCCGGCCTGAGGCCGCTTTCGAATCCGAGCGGCGGGCTCAATTCCACCGACAGGCGCCGCGACTGCTGGAGCGCGTCGTCCACGATCTTGGCTATTTTTTTCAAGCCCTCGTCCTTGCGTTTCGCGGATTGCGTTTCCAGCATGATCTTGGCGGCGACGAGGTTCTGCTGGAGCGTGTCGTGAAGGTAGCGGGAAACGCGGTAACGCTCCTCGCGTTCCAGTCCGAGAAATTCACGGCTGACCTTATTTTCCTTGGGGACCGCCTTCATGCGCGCTGCAGGCCGGATGAAACCAGCCTTTTCCTTCCTTTCCTGACCCGGCGGCCGCGGGCCGCGGGCGGAACCGACGACAAGAGCCGTCTCATTTCGCTGCGGAGCTTGGCCAGGTCGAAGGGTTTTCCGAAAAGGGCGAAACGACCTTCCTGAGTGCCGTGCCGGGGCGGCAGCCCCTGCGCCAGGGCGCTCAAAAAAATCACGGGCACGGAAGAATCGAAACCGGAACGCAGGAGCTTTTCGTAATAGTCGGTGCCCAAACCGTCAGGCAGGACAATGTCCAGGATGATCAAATCCGGCCGCGACCGATGCGCCCGCCGCTGAAATTCGTGGCCGCTTTTTGCCGTGTCGACGCGGTATCCCTGCCCGGCAAAATGCTGCTTCAAAAATCTCAGGAGCGAGGATTCGTCGTCACAGATCAGGATTTTTTCCGCACGTTTTTCTTGGGGAAGAGGGCGGCGGGTCGGCATGGACCGCTATTCCAGCGATAAGTGATAAGTGGCGGAAAGGGCGTCCCACAAACTCGTTCCGGCCGCGGCGGGCTCGCGCACGAGCCGCAGCTGGCGGCTCCTGCCCAGGGCTTCAGCGGCTTCTCCATACGAAAATTTTCCACTCCCGGGACAGACGAGGACTTCGTCCGCCTCGCACAGGGAAGCGCAGGAACGAAGGCTTTCTTTCCTTCCCGTGAGCAAAACGACCGGCACGCCGCCGTATTCCTGCCGCACGGCTTCCGCAAGGCCCGCGCAGAGAAAAAAAAGATCCGTGATCACGATATCGGGAAAGCCGCGGCCGTCCAGGCTGTCCTGCACTTCAAATCCTTCGGCTTTGAGAAACCGGCTTACCGATTCAAAAAAGCGGCCCGGCCCGAACAGGACAAGGGCTCGCGGCAAATTGTTCTCCGTCATTTCCATGGCATTCCCCCATTGTGATAAAACAACCTCGAAGGATTAGCAGAATATTATAAGTTGATGCTTTTCCGAATCGGGGAAAGGGAAATAGGGGTGTAGGGGAAAGGGAAAGATCGAGGGGATTGCGGAGGATCCTCGGCGGATGGCCGGGAAATGCAGCTCCGCCCGGAACGCCTTGTTCCGGACGGATGAAGGGCCGTAATGCGGCGGGCCTTTACTTGCTCTGCACCCAGTTCATCGCGAGGCGGATGAGTTCCATGTTGTTCTTCAAGTTCAGCTTGACCTTGATCCGGGCGCGGTAGGTCTCGATCGTCTTCATGCTGCGGTGAAGCTGTTTGGCGATGAGTGACGTGGAAGCGCCCTCGCCGATCATGCGGAAGACTTCGAGTTCGCGGTCGCTGAGCGCTTCGTAAGGCGAAGCGTCCACAGAAATGCCGCCGTACTTTTTCTCGAGGATGCGCTCCATCATGTGCTCGCTCAGGTAAACCTGGCCGCCCATGACGTGGCGGATGGCGTCCATGATTTTTTCCGTGGCTTCCTGCTTCATGATGTAACCCCGGGCACCTTCGCGCAGCGCGCGTTCGGCGTACAGGACTTCATCGTGCATGGAGAGGATGAGCGCCTTCACATCGGGAAAATTGATCTTCAGGGACTTGATGAACTCCAGGCCGCTCGAGCCGTCCAGCGAGATGTCCACGAGGATGACGTCGGGCTTTAGCTTTTCCACGGCCGCCATCGCGTCCTGGAAATTTTCGGCCTCCCCGCATACCGTCATGTCAGGCTCGTCATTGATGAGCTCGCCGATGCCCTGCCGGATAATCGGATGATCATCCAAAATGAAAATACGGCTCTGCTTCGACGTAAGCGCAGGCTTTTGTTCTTTCTGAATCAAATTGTCTTCCGCGGGAACTTTGGTTTTCTTCAGCATCGACGTAGCCATTGGCCTCCTCCTAGAGAGAGATAAAAATTCATTCCGAATGGAGTCGAAATGGGGAACTTAATCTAGCTTTTGTTTCATCCCATTGTCAACTGTTCTATTCTCTTCCGCCCTACCCCCGTAAGGGTGAGCAAAAGGTGGCTTATTGTCTCAGGAACTGGCGGTACGGGTATCGGGATTCTCCCCTTAATCCTGTCAGAGTTTCCCTGATCCCCTACAAGTTAAGTTGTTGTTTGGCCTATAGTTATAGAATTCCTTTTGGCGGCCGGGACCACGGGAACGGCGGTTTCCGGCTTGAGGTACTTTTGCTTCAGAGCTTCGGCGTCCTGAAGGCGTCCGGAATCCTGGTACAGGGAAACGAGATTTGAGACGATCTGGCCGCCGAAAGGATGGTCCTCTCCCATGGATTTGCGGGCGACGTCCAGCGCCTCCCGGAAAAGCTTTTCCGCTTCCTGCAGGCGGCCCTGCTGCTGGTATAAAAGCGCCCGGTTGTTGCGGACGCGGGCCACGTAGGGGTGATCGGCGCCCAGCGTGCGGACCCAGATTTCTTCGGCCTGCTTGTACAGGCTTTCCGCCTTTTCGAACTGGCCCTGCTTCTTATAAAGCCCTCCCATATTGTTGAGCAGGACCGCCAGCGAAGGATGGTTTTCACCGTAAGCCTCGCGGCGGATCGCGTAGGCTTCCCAGAACATCTTGAGGGATTCGTCGATCCGGTTCTGCTCTTCATAAACAATGGCGAGATTGTTGAGTACTTTGGCGACGAGCGTCTGGCTTTCGCCGCTTTCGGTCCAGATGCGCAGCGCCTCGCGGTAGCATTCCTCGGCCTTGTCTTCTTCGCCGTGGATGCGGTAAAGGCCCGCGAGATTGTTCAGAGAAATCGCGGTCTCGGGATGATCGGCGCCCAGCACCTTGAGGCGGATCTTCCACGCCTTGTGGGTCATGCGCAGCGCTTTTTTATATTCGCCCATATTTTCGTAGAGCAGCCCGAGGTTGCTGACCGCGGTCGCGTAAGAAGGATCTTCCTCCCCCGCCTTGTCTTTGCGGATGGCCATGACCTGCTTGAACATTTTTTCCGCTTCGGGATAGCGCCCTTTCAGCTGGAAAATCTTCGCGATATCTTCGAGCGTGTCGGCTTTGAGGAGAGGATCGTGGAGCTGGTGCGCGGATTTGAGGAGCGTGGAAGCGACGGAAAAAGCCTCGTCATAACGGCCTTCCTGATAAAGGGAAGCCAGCTTCATGCGGTCCAGGCTGACCTGGAGGGATTCGAAATCCTGCGAGAGAAAACTGAGATTGGGGGGCAAAGGCTTGGATTCGGCATGGACGGGGGCGCAGAACGTGAGGGCCAAAAATAAAAAAAAGATGCTTGGGCGCATCAGCGGGACCTCCTTGATTGCGGCCGCGGCCGCGTTTATTTTGAGGCACCGGGAAGGGTACTTTTTGCCAAGGCCCGCGGCCCGCCCCCTTCACCCGATGGTCTTAAAGCTTCCGGCCCGAAGGCCCGGAGGCGTATGCCCCCGGGCCCTGGTCCGTTCTTAGTTCGCGATCGTGAACTGCACCGAAACGTTATGATCCCCCGTCGCGTCGGTCAGGATCATCGACAGCGTGTACGTCCCGTTCGCGAGCTTGGTCGTATCGAGACCGCTCACGCCCGTGCCGGCCAAACCGCCCCACAGGAAAGGCGACGTGTACACCTTGCCCGACTGCGCGCCGTTCAGGTAGTACGCGACCTTCCGCGCGGTGGGATATTTGGTGAGGTTCGGGCCGATGCTCGACACCCCGCTCACCGTGCCTCCCGCGGTGACGCCCGTGAAATCCCCGGTCGTCGTGGGAGTCGGTGTCGGAGCCGGCGTCGTGCCGTTCGCCACCTTGAACGTGATCGTCGTCGTCTTGTCCACACCGTTCTGCGTGTAGGTCATGGCGAGCGAGTAGGTCCCGTTCGCAATCTTGGTCGTGTCAAAACCTCCCGTGCCCGTGCCGGACAGGCCGCCCCACAAGAAAGGCGACGAGTACACCTTGCCCGACTTGGCTCCGTTCAGGTAATACGCGACCTTGGAAACCCCGGTCAGCTTCGTGAGGTTCGGGCCGATGTTGACCGTTCCCGTCACGCTCTGTCCGTCCGTCACGCCCACGAAATCCGTGGTCGGCGGAGGCGTGACCGTGTTGTTGACCGTGAACTGCGTCTGCACGGTCTTCGTGGTCGTCCCCGTGGTGAGGACAGCCTGAAGCGTGTACGTGCCATTCGGGATTTTCGTCGTGTCAAATCCCGCCGCTCCCGTTCCCGTGGTGCCGCCCCAGTAGAAAGGCGAAACCGTGGACGTGCCGGAGGCCGCGCCGTTCAGCGTGTAAACGGCCTTGGTCACGTTGGGATAGGTCGTCAGGTTGGGACCGATGTTGACCGTCCCGGTCACCGTGGCGCCGTTGGACACGCCGGAAAAATCGGGGCCCGGCGGAGGCGTTACGCCGTTCAGCACTTTGAAGGCCACTTGAACCGTGTGGTCGCCGGTGCTATCGGTGTAGGTGACGGAAAGCATATGGTCTCCATTGGGAATTTTGGTCGTGTCAAAACCCGTAGCGCCGGTGCCGGAAATGCCGCCCCAATAAAACGGGGACGTGTAGACCTTGCCGGACTGCGCGCCGTTCAGGTAGTACGCGACTTTTCTGACGTCGGGATGTTTCACGAGGTTCGGATTCACGAGGATCGTGCCCGAAACCGTCTGGCCGTTGGTAAGGCCTGCGACGTCGCCGCTCGGCGGAGGATTCGTGGTGTTGTTCACGCTGAAATTGATCGTCTTCGTGCGCGTGCCCTGCGAATCCGTCAACGTGACCAGAAGCGCATGCGCGCCATTGGCGATCTTCGTCGTGTCAAACCCCGTGCTTCCGGTTCCCGCAGTGCCGCCCCAGTAAAAAGGCGAAACCGTGGAAGTTCCGGACGCCGAACCGTCGAGCGCGTAAACGACTTTCGTCACGCCCTTGTGCTGGGTGAGATCCGGGCCGACATTGATCGTGCCGTTCACCGTGGCGCCGCTGGCAAGACCGACCATCGTGACGGGCGTCACCGTCGTCGTGCTGCCGTATTCGTAAGCGCCGGCATCGACGAGAGAACCCACCACGCGGGCATTGCCGTCCAGGTCCGTGCTCGAAATCGGAAAGCCGTTGCTGCCCGCTTCAAGCGCCGGGCTGGATCCGGTCAGGTGAAAATCCTTCCCGTCCCAGTCCACGAAGCCCGGGTTCGCCCACTGGCTCGTGCCGTTGATCGTAAAGCCGGGATTCGAGTGGCCCTGCCAATAGAACGTGTTGTTGCTGTCGACCAGCGTGCCGCCGAGGTTCGTGTACATTTCGCCCGTCGTCTTCTTGCGCGCGATAACACAGTTCTCGAGCGTGACCTTGGAAGCGCCGCCGTCATTGTCCGCCTTGATGTCGAAGACGTCGTTGTCGACGAAGGTGGAATTGATGAACGTGACCGATCCCCTGCGGGCGTTCACGCCGTTGCCTTCGCCGGCAATCGGATCTTCGGCCAGGTAGCGCGCATTGCGGATAAGCGCGTTCTTGACCACGATGCTGGTGCCCCAGATCTTGAAGTTGTTCTTGTTGCCCCACACCTTGACGTTCTCGACGAGGACGTTGTTGGCCTTGATGTCAAAGCCGCCGTCCCAGTTGTCGTAGGACTCGATGTTGCGGAGCGTGATGTTGTTGCCGGCTTCGAGAATGAACCCGTCGCCGTTGCGGTACACGCTCTCGTAACCCGTGTAGATGTCCTTCGCGCCCGTCGACTTGATGTTCTCGAACAGGATGTTGCTCGGCACGGTGCCGCCGTTGTTCTCGACGCGGAAGCCGTTGCGGCTGTTCGTGGCCACGACATTGCGGATCGTCACGTTCGTGGCGCTGTTGACCTTGACCGCGAAGTGGTTGTGGTCCGTGTTGAGTCCGTCGATGACGATGAACTGGCTGCCTGGGCTGACTTCGACCGCGTCGCGGGCATTCTTCACCGTCAAATTCTCGAAACGGATGTAGTCGCTGCCCTTGGTGTCGAAGATCGGCTCGTAGTCGTTCAGCGGATCGCCGTCGATCACGACGCCGTCTTCACCGCGGATGGTAATGTAAGCGTCCGCGGTTCCGGACACCGTAATGTCGGCGGATTCCTGATACGTGCCGGCCTTGATGACGAGCGTGTCTCCCGCCTGGAGCGAAGAGATCGCCTTCTGGAGGCTCTTATACGGGTTGTTCTGGTCACCGGCATTGGTGTCCGAACCCGTGGTGGCAACGTACAGCGTACGGCCGGTGGTCTCGGCTTGGACCGTCGGCGAGCTGAGAGGACTTGCCTGGAGGAACGAATCGGCGTTCGAAACGGTTTTCGCCGCCGTCGTCGTCTGCGTGGTCGTGTCCGCAGGAGCGTCCGCAGTCGTCGTCGGCTGCAGCGTGCCCAGCGGGTCTTGAGTGAGGGCAAGTTCCGAGGCCATGGCTTGGGGAAGGCCCGTCATGCCGAAGGCGACCGCGAGCGCGATCACGATTCGTAAGCCTTTGTACCCGGCCTGAGCCCGGTCCTTGAAACGCCGCATCACCTGCTGATAAGGCCTCAGCTTATACAGCAACGGCTGGATCTTTTCTTGGATCGAAGCGCTCTCGTCCTGAGAAACGGCCTCGTTGTTCTGGTTAGTGTTGTTCATTGCGTCTCCTTTTTTTTTCAGCGGATCTAGGAGAACGCCGCAGCTACGATGAGGACAACGTGCGATATGAAGTTGCGTATTATAGAGGGGACCGCAATTTCTAAGCGTTACCCGGGCTTACAGCATCCTCGGTTAATTTCGCTTCAAAATTTCGGTTTGAATTATTCGGCTCTTGCGATTCCCACGGGGTGGGCACGATAGGCAGGCTCTCAAACTCGAATCACTCAGCGCGGAATGTAGTGCTTAGTCAATTCCCGCTGTCGGTAAAAACCTTAACACCCTTGTCGTCTGAGCGCAAGCTTTTATTTAGGAAAAACACTTAGCGGCTTGTAGGGGAAAGGAGCTAAAACATTGTAGGAAAATGTCTTGAACGGCAAAAAAAATTTTGCTTCCTCAGGGCATTCAGGGGGAAAAATTCTTCTTTTGCCCGATATCCGCTTCCGGATTTCAAAATTAGAATGACGCCACTTTGTGCAATCACCCTTGGAGGCTCTATGAAAAATGCAGCATTGAAAAAGTTTTTTATATTCTTGTCGTTGGTTTCTTTCCTTTCCTCCCCCTACGGTTTTGCCCAAGTCGTCCCTCCGGCCCAGGAACCGGGTGCCCAGCAGGAAACCACCACGCCTACGGTCACGGCTCAGGAAGCGGGTACTCCGAGTACCACGAACACTTCGGCCGGGACTTCGGACGATTCGTCGGATAATTTCATGGCGGAAGGGCCGCTTTCAACGGCGACCCCTGAGGATACAGGCACTTCAAGCTCTTCGACGACGACTTCGACAACCACGGCATCGGCCTCCCCGTCTTCGCAGGCCGCGCAAAACAACGGACCCCTGTCGCCCGCTACTCCGGAAGAGCCTGCGGTCACGGCCCAGGCCGACGAAGCTTCGACTTCGAACGTCACCGTGCTGCCGGGACGCCCCAATCTGGCCTCCTTTGCCAATGCCGGTACGGTCACGATCGCGCAAACTTCCGGCTCGGAATTCCAGACGCAGTTCAGCTTCGAAAACCAGGACAGCTTCGGCGGCTCGATTATTACCTATGAAGGCACGACCGCGGGGTCCGGGGATTTGAGCGCAATCCAGAATTTTGATTTCGATGTCAAACTGGAAGGCGCCAACTGCACGTCGCCGACCTGCCTCAAAGTCGAATTCCTGGACACGGCGGGTAATCTTGCCGCGCTTCCCGTCAACGCCAACATCAACAGCACGTTCAGCCCGCTTCAGATCACGCAGGCCCAGATCAAGGCCGCAAACGCGGACGTGAATCTGGCCTCCATCAAACAGATCAATTTCGTGCTGGAGGCGCGCAACTACGATGCCGCGGCCGGAACGCTGACGGTGCGCGCCGGAGGGCTTTCCTTTACTCCGACGGTCACGGGCGCGGGTGCGGTAACAGCCGAAGCCTTGCCCGGCTCCCCCGTCTTTTCGAGTTTCGAGAACCAGAGCACGGGCACGATCCAGACGATTTCGCCGAGCCAGTTCCGTTACGATTATGATTTGTCGACGGCCGGCAGCTTCAGCGGGCCCATCATCAATTACATGGACACGCCGGCGGGATCCCAGGATTTCTCCACGGCCGAGAGCCTCCAATTTAATATCCGCACCAACAATCAATGCGCGTCCTCGAAATGCCTGAAAATCGAAGTCCAGGACACGGCCGGGCAAACCGCGCTCGTGAACGTCCAGGGACTCAGCCAGGACTTTAAATCCGTCACGCTTCCCAAGAGCCTGCTCCTGGAAGCCAATTCCAGCTTGAACCTCGCCGCCATCCGGCAGATTAATTTCGTGCTGGAAGAAGGCAACACCATGCCCAAAGTGGGATTTCTCGAAGTTCAGACGGGTCCGACGGGCGCTGCGCCGAATCCCAACCCGAATCCTAATCCAAATCCAAATCCTAACCCGAATCCGGAGCCCAATCCGAATCCCGAGCCGAACCCGAATCCGCAGCCCACGTCAGGCCTTTTGACGGGCATCGCGGAGGGACAGACGGTCAGCGGTGTGATCACGGTCCAGCCCGCGCCTTCGGTCGTAGAAGCCGGCATCAAGAAAGCCGCTTACTATCTTAATGGCACCAAAGCCGGAAAGGCCTACGACGCTCCCTTTGCGCTCGGCGGCAGCGGCGGCCTGGACACGTCTAAGCTCGCCGACGGCACTTACACCCTGAGCGGCTATGTGACGAACGCGCAGGGAGAGGACGAGCCGTTTTCGGTGACCTTCACGGTGAACAACGGCAATACAAATGCGGCGGCGGGAGAAGCTCAGGAAGCCGACGGCGCTGATATCACAGGCCTCGCGGACGGCCAAAGCGTTTCCGGCTCCGTCACCGTGAAACCGGATTTGACCAAGCAGCCTGCGATCCACAAGGTGTTTTATTATCTGGATGGCACCCTGCTGGAAAAGAAGTACGAATCCCCGTTCGAAACCACGATCAATACGACGGATCTTACGGACGGACCGCACACCCTGACCGGCCTCTACACGATTTCGGACGGTGATGACAATTTGTTTTCTTCACTGGACCGGACGTTCAGCATCGATTTCACCGTGGATAACGGCGCGCCCGTCAGTGCCGCCGAAGTTTCCGGCGATACGTCCGCCCATGCGGGCTTGACCGTTCCGGGCCATTTGGCGGATCAGGAAAATAACGGCACGGGTACGGAAGGGACCTCTCTCACCGGAACCGAAGCCGGCAATGACACGAACCTCGAAACGTCCGGATCTTCGACCGGCACGAGCACCGAAACCGGCGCCGCGGCCGACGGAACGACCGGGACCTCCGCCGATACGGGGACGGGAACTTCGACCGGAACCTCGACGGACACCACCGGAGCAGGCACGATTGCCGCGGGCAATCCTTCCGCCACGCCCACGGCTCCGGCCGGAACAACGACGACTCCCACGACGGTTTAAGCCGTCCGCATTCTTCGGGAATAAAAAAGCCCGGCCTTTTCAGGCCGGGCTTTTTTTGTTCTCGCGGGTTCTTCGGAAAAAGGATAAGGCCGCGTTTACACGCGGGCGTGGCGCCCGAGACCGAGGACGTTCTTGAAGAAATACCGGAGGCGCGGCCGGATTTCCCACATGAAGGCGTACACCAGCGAAGAAGGCATGAATGTCAGGAAATAATACTGCAGGTTTTTGAAGGTCGGCTTGTTGGACATGGCCATGAGCAGCTTCAGCTCCTCGCGCGCTTTCTCCGGCTGGTTCTGCTTGAGAAAGAGAGAAATGCGCCATTCGCGGTACTGGCGCAGTGATTTGGTTTCAGCCGCGGACCGCGTGGCACGGTAGAGAAGCGCGTCGTTCAAGGACGTGTTGTTCGAATTGTGAATCCGGTAATAAACCAGGCATTCCGGAACCATGACCAGGCGCAGGCCGGCTTTGAAAAATCGCAGCCACATGGCCGTATCTTCGGCCATCATGCGGTCCGTGGGATAGCCGCCCACATACTGCCAGGCTGCTTTCGAAAAGCAGGTCGCGGGGTGATAAAGGAAATTTTCGAGCGGCATCATCCGGCGCACCGTGCGCGCATCCGGAAGCTCGAGATCAAGAACCTGCTTCCCGGTTTCGTCCATCACCGTGATCCAGGACGAAAAGAAAGTCAGATAGTCCCGCTCCGTACGCAGGATGGCGTGCTTCATCCGTTTCAAATGATGCTGTTTGTAGGAATCGTCCGAATCGATCCGGGCGATCCACTCGCCTTTGGCGGTCTCGATGCCGCGGTTCAGGCTTCCCGCGATGTGAAGATTGTACGGATTGTGCAGGACCCGTATCCGGGGATTGCGGGCCGCATATTCATCGACGATCTCCGCCGTGCGGTCCCGCGACGCGTCGTTGATGATGATCAGCTCCCAGTCGGTCTCGCTTTGCTCCAGGACGCTCTCAATGGCCTGCGCAACGTACCGCTCGCCGTTGTACACCGGAAGGATGACGGAAAAAAAAGGCGTCTCGTTCATGCGGCTATCCCTTCTTCCTTGCGCAGCGCCTGATACCAGGCCGCGAATTTACGAATGCCTTCGGCAAACGGCGTCGCGGGCGAAAAGCCCAGCATGTCCCTTGCCTTCGAGATGTCCGCGTAGGTTTTTTCCACGTCTCCGGGCTGCTGCGGCAGCCGTTTCAGGCGCGCGCGGCGGCCGAGCGCCTGCTCCAGCGTCTCGACCATCTGGGTCAGCGTGACCGTCTGGGAACCGCCCAGATTGAGGACGTGATAGCTTTTCTTCGCTTCCGAAAAATTCCGGTCGAGCGCCTTCACGATGCCGTCCACGATGTCTTCGACGTAGGTGTAATCGCGCTGCGTGGCGCCGTCCCCGTAGAACGGGATCTCCGCGTCTTCGAGCATCAGCTTGGCGAATTTGTAAATAGCCAGATCCGGCCGCTGGCCCGGCCCGTAGACCGTGAAAAACCGCAGGCAGTAAATGGCCATGCCGTACAGGTGAGCATAGGTGTGGCACATGAGCTCGCCGGCCTTTTTCGTGGCCGCATACGGCGAAATGGGATGGTCCACCGGGTCGGTTTCGGAAAAGGGAACCTTCAGGTTATTGCCGTAGACCGAAGACGAAGACGCGAAAAGCAGGTGGCGGATCCCCTGTTCCACGCATGCCTCCAGCACGTTCTGCGTGCCGGTCACGTTGACTTCGGTATAAAGGACAGGGTCTTTGATCGACGGCCTGACGCCGGCCATGGCCGCCAGGTGGACCACCGCATCCGGCTTTTCGTGCGCGAACACGCGGAAAAGCGTTTCCGAGTCGCGGATGTCGCCTTCGATGCTGATGAAATTTTCCCGGTCCGGCCGCGAAAGCAGCGCCGCGATGTTCCGCTTTTTGATGGAAGGGTCGTAAAAGGGATTGAAGTTGTCGAAGGAAACGACGCGGAGGCCTTCGTCGAGAAGCCTGCCGCAAAGGTGCGATCCGATAAAACCGGCTCCGCCGGTCACAAGGACTTTTCTATCCATGCCCGCCTCCCAATATTATAGAAAAATGCTTTAAGGAACTTTAAGGCCTGACTTGCTCATGCGCTTTTCGAAGCATACGAAGGCTTCGAGCCCACGGAACGCAGGACCGTGACCGCGTTTTGAAAACGCCTGCTTCCGTTCCGCACGCCCAGCGCAAACCGGCTCGCGAGGATCTCGAACCCCACCGGCTTCTGCGCTTCTTCGAATTTCTGAGTCAAAAAAGTTTCATACACCGGATCTTCCGCGAGCTCGATCCCCCACTTCGTTCCGAGATGGTCCAGGGCATGGCCCAGACGTTCGCGGTTCCACTGGGTGCGGTAGAAAGGCATGTCCACGGCCTTGACCGGGCCTTCCACGCGCATTTCGATTTTCGCGCTTTTGTCTTCGAGGGCTTCGAGGCCCTTGAGCCCGAGCTTGTAGGTCAGGTCGACGCCCACCGTGTACGGGCTTGACGGCTCTTCGAAAAGTTTTTCCATGCGGCTGACCGCCTCATGCGCCAGCAGGAAGCAGGGACGCAGCCCGAAAGTCTTCACGCTCCGGACGACCCTTTCGCCTTCCGCCCCGAACGTGACGATCTGCCGGCCGATGAGGCCGTCGTTCGGATACACCACCATGGCCTCGCGTTCCTGCGCGGTCTTGATGAGGCTTTCCACGGTGCCTTTCGGCAGGCGGACTTCATTGTCGATGAAGAGCGCGTACGGCGTCTTGAAATGCGGCACCGCAAGGTTGAACGCATTGCCCAGCGACGGATAATGGTTCGTATAAATAATGGTCATGTTGCCGTGCTGGCGCTGGCGTTTTTCCAGCTGCAGGCGGATTTCTTCCGGAGCGTTTCCTTCCACCACGATGAGGTTGAACGGAATCGAAATATGGCGGTAGAGCTCATCGATGGCTTTGGTGAAAACCGAATGACGTTCGTAGGGGGCCATGATGATCGTGATGTCTTTGTGGCTCAAAAAAAGATCGCGGCCCGAACGTCCGATGGTGCGCTCCGGTAATTGGATGACTTGTCCGAATTCCATTGTTTCCTCCTTGGATCACTTTTGGATCATCAATGCTATGATTTTATCGACGGCGCCGGCCTCGTCTGTCGGGAATCCGTCGTTTCCTTAAAAGGGCCTTCCTTAATCACTTGTCCTGAATTTCCCGGGTAGGGTTTTCCCTACTTTCCATCTCCGGCAATGACGGCATGGACTGTCTGGAAAAGGATTTTCATGTCCATCCAAATGGACCACTGGTCGATGTAGCGCAAATCGAGTCCCATCCATTCTTCGAAGCCGATGGAGTTGCGGCCCGAGACCTGCCAGATGCACGTGATGCCCGGCTTCATGGACAAACGACGGCGCTGCCAGGGCTCGTATTGCGAGACCTCCGTGGGCAGGGGCGGCCGCGGGCCGACGATGCTCATGTCCCCTTTCAGCACGTTCCAGAACTGGGGAAATTCGTCCAGGCTCGTCTTCCTCAGAAAACTTCCCACTTCCGTGATGCGCGGATCCTTGGTCATCTTGAACACGGGCCCGCTCATCTCGTTTTTCTCTTTCAGGTCCTTGAGCATGTCCTCGGCATTGACCACCATGGTCCGGAATTTATAGAGCGTAAACGGCTTGCCATTTTTTCCGCACCGGACCTGCTTGAAAAAAACGGGGCCCGACGACCTGAGTTTGATGGCGAGCGCCACGATCGCGAGGATGGGGGCGCTGATAGCCAGGGCCGTGGCGGCAAGAAAGACGTCGAAGAAGCGCTTGATCACCAGTTCCCCCTCTTTCAAAAGACGCGTCTCGAAAGTAAGGTAGGTCATCCCGTCCAGGTTTTTGGGGATCCTCCGCGCGATCTCGATGTCGAAAAGGTCCGTGGACACGGTCGCGGGAACGCCCACGGCCTCGCAATACGCGACGTATTTGCTGATTTCTTCCAGCCATTTGCGCGGCGTGATAAAAAAAACCTCGTCGACGTTTTTCTTTTCGAGAAGGTCGGGAAGGTCTTCCAGCGTTCCGACCACGTTGTAACCGGCCACGTTCTCTCCGGTGAACATGGGCTCGCGGTCGATCAGGCCCACGACGCGGTAGCCCCATTCCCGGTGGCGTGCCAGGTGGCTCAGGAATTTCTGCGCGCGCCGGCCGGTGCCCACCACAACGATGTCCTTGAGGTTGTAGCCTTTTTCCCGGGCGCGGCGCGCCATGAAGACCGCCAGCCCCCGGGTGAAGATGAGCAGCATCGTGCTGCTGCCGACGTACGCCAGGATGAAAAAGCGGCTCAAAAATTCGAATTTGAGAAGGAAAGCAAGGCTCGCAAAAAGCCCCAGGAAGATGACGCAATCGCACAGCAGGTTCAAGAACACGATGCGCCAGCCCTGGACGCGGAGATGGCGGTAGCCGTCACGCGTCCACAGCAGCACGCTCCAGATCAGGAACACCGTCCAAAACACCTGGTAGTAGAGATAAAGCGGCCGCAATCCGTGCACGATCTGCGCCGAATGGAACAGGTCCAGAGAATAATGCGACAGGACGTAGTAAACGAGGAAGAAATTCAGAGAAACAAGAGCGAGTTCGACGGCATAAAGAATTTTTCTCATGACAAATCCGCCGAAGCGCTTAAAAGCGTCTGGTAAGTTTTTTCCAGTTCTTCGCAATCTTTGTCCCAGCTGTATTCCCGCTGCACGAGCCTCTTGGCTTCCTGCCCCAGGCGCTCGGTGCCCTTGGGATCGGAAATCAATTCCTGCAGCCGCCCGCGCAGGGCCTCAACATCGCCGGTCTTGAACGTCGCTCCCGCGTCCTCGATCACGTCTTTGTTTTCCGTGATGTCGCTGGTGAGCGGGCAGGCGCCAAAGCTCATGGCTTCCAGCAGCGCGAGCGAAAGCCCCTCGATCTCGGACGGAAGGCAGTAAAGATAGGCGTTGGAATAAAGTTCCTTCATGACGCTTCCCTCGGCCCATCCCGTAAAAACAATGCCGGGATCTCCGCCGGCAAGTTCATGGAGCCGCTTCACGTAATCGTCCGAATGCCAGCTTGCGCCCGCGATCACGAGCTTTTTGTCCGTATGCAGGCCGCGGTAAGCCTCGATCAGGTGATGGCAGGCTTTTTCCGGCACGAGGCGGCTCGCGAACAGGATGTAGCTCTTCGGATCGAGCCCCCATTTTTCCTTGATTTCGGCCGCGGCAAGAGGCTCTTCGATGTTCACGCCGTTCGGGATGTAGCTGACGTCGCGGCGGTACTGTTCCTTGTAATATTTTTTCAGGAATTTCGAGACCACAACCGTGTGGTCGGGAAACATTACCGAGCACCTTTCCCCCATCTGAAGCGCCGTGCGCGCGGCCCAGCCCCATTTCGCGCGCTGCCAGTCCAGGCCGTGCACGGTGACGACGGTCTTGCACTTGGCCGGCCGCGTCAGGAACGACATGAGCGCGGGCCCGATCGAATGGAAATGGACGATGTCGAATTTTTGAAAAATAGCGTCCCACGCAGAAACGGCCACGCGCGAAAGGGTCTCGAGGTGTTTGGTGGGAATCGCAGGCATGCGCTTCAAAAGCGTGCGCTTGTAAACGGTTTCGGCGGTGGACACGTGGTCCGAGCAATACACGGTGACTTCATGCCCGCGCGCCGCCAGCCGGGGGCAAATTTCTTCGAGACTCTTCTCCACTCCTGCTTGGAATCCGGGAAATCCGCGGCTTCCGATGTGTGCTATTTTCATGAAGACTCCTCCGTGTTAAGTAAGCAATTCGATGGAGAAAGGATACGGCCTTTGGCGGGAGCGGGGTATCAGGTGCTTTTTTCAATCGATATCCGCGATTCACTAACACTTGTGTCGGGACTCTCCCTGCGAGGAAGGGTTTTCCCTGATACGGCGCAGGCCCCGGAGGAAAAAAAAGTAAGGCGGCGGCGGGCAGAGTCCCCCCGCGGTTTCAAAACAGGCGGTATTCCGGTTCAGGCGGAAAGAGGCTCCGCGACGGGCTCCGCGGCCGGGGAAGATTTCTTTTCTAAAAGGGCCGCTTCGAAAATATCGACGAGGGTATTCATGTGCCGGTCTTCGGCATACTCGTTCAGGACCGCCTGATAGGCATTCTCGCCCATGCGCTCGCGTTCTTCGGGATGATCCAGCATCCACTGGATTTTGGCCGCAAATCCGTCCAGATCGCCATACTCGAACAAAAGGCCGAGCTTGCCGTCCGGGACAATGCCCGGAAGGCTGCCCAGGCGCGTGACGATGACCGGGCGCCTGCAGGCGAAAGATTCCAGGATTGTGTTGGGCAGATTGTCGTAGCACTCCGAAGGCACGAGCGTGAACAGGGCCTTGTGCACGAGTTCATGCAGCTTCGCTTTGTTTCTCTCGAAAGGCGCGAACACAATCCTGTCGCCGCCCAGTTCTTTGGCCAGCGTCTTGAGGCGCGCGGATTCCGCGTCCTGCTCGTCCCCCGCCAGATGCAGGCGCACGCCTCTGTCCGGCACGCGGCAGAAGGCGCGGATCGCGGCTTCGACGCCTTTGTAGGGCACGAAGCGGCCCACGAAAAGAATGTACGGCTCGCGTTCTTCGTGCGCGGCGGGGCTTTCGCAGGGCCTCACGAACGTATTGACCTGGTGCACGCGGTGCGGCTCAAAGCCGAGGTGGAGAAGATCGTCTTTCATGAATTCCGTGGGAGCGATAAAGGCCGACACCTTCTTGTAAATGCCCAGACGCCGGTGCAGTGAATTCGCGAAAACCTGGACCGCGGAGCGGACGAGCGAGCCATGCACGCAGCGGTGCCGGATGCCGTTGAAAAGATTGGAGCCTTTGCAGTCCGTGCACGGATGGCCGTCGCGGTAATACATGTTCGCGGGGCAGCTCAGATTGAAGTCCGACATGCGCATCACGACCGGGACGCCGTGCTCCACGCAGGCGTCGATCGCGCTCGGCGAAATGTGATTGTTGAAATTGAGGAAATACGCGATATCCGGGCGCTGGTCGCGGATGACCGAGGCCACGGCGCGCTTGGCCTCAAAGCTGTACACGGCGCGGCCGGCAAGCGACAGCTGCTGCTGCCATGTCGGCTTCATGTTCTGGATCTTGGCCTCCCCGCCTTTGACGACGGGTTCGATGAAATATTTCTGATACGGGGTCGGCAGTGTCTTCGCATAATTGACCGACAGCGGAATGGGTTCGATGCCGCGGCGGCGGAAGGATTCCATGACGGACAGGAAATAGCGCTCGGCGCCGCCGGAAATAAAATGATATTTATTGACGACAAGGACTTTGGAAAGGGCCATGATTTTCTCCGCGTTGCGAACCGTTCGTGGACGCCAAAACAGGGAGAGGATACGCCGCAAAGGACGATACAGCCATCGGGAGACGGTTTATTCGCGCATGGGAAAAATTCCCGGAGATTTGTCGGGGGACGGGAAAGGGCTTAGAGCGTGCCTTCGAGGACGGGCTCGGGCTCGGGTTCCGCTTCCCCCGTCGGATCGGGAACGATTTCCGGCTCAGGCTCTTCTTCCGGCGGAGGCGGATTGTCGTCTTCGGAAGAGGCCTGGTCGAGGATGTTCATGTTGCGGGCAAGCGCGATCAGGACCCAGAAATAAATCATGACGACGGTGTTGCGCAGGCTGTTGTCGGCGAATTGCCGGACCAGGAAGCCGGAGATCATGGCCACGGTACTCAATTGAAGCGAGAGGCCCAGCCTCGTCCGGCTCTGCTTATAATCGCGCCAGCTGCGCCGCAGCGTGGAAAACGCAAGAATCAGGTAACCGGCGCATCCGATGATGCCGGTCTCGGCCAGGAGCCGGAGATAATCGTTATGGGTCAAAATGCCGAATTCCGTCTCGATCATCGCAAGCCCGTGCCCGATCAAAGGCTCCTCTTTCACGAGCGGCCCGATTTCTTCCCAGGTGTTCAGCCGCCATTCCCACGCGGAGCGTCCGGCGGCATACTGGCTGTTGGGCTCGACGAGATCCATGATCCTGTTTCGCACCGCGGGCACGCCGAGAACGGCCACAAGCACGAGCGGCGGGATCAGCCCGAGCAGTTTGCGGTAGCGCAGCTTGCCGAGCAGGAGCATGGAAAGAACGAAGACGATCCAGGCGCCGCGCGAAAGCGTGAAAACGAAAATCACGAAGGCAAGAAAAGTAAACCCGCCCAGGAAACTCTTGTGGCCCATGGGAAAGCCCTCGAGCACCTGCACCACGGAAAAAATCAGGATGATCAGGAGATAAGAGCCGAACGCGTTCGGATGAAGAAAGGTCCCGACGATGCGGTCCTGGCCCGCGTCGTGAATGGTCCCGTGCCCTGTGACCAGCTGATAGTACGCGAGCAGGATCGGCAAAAGCGCCGACAGCAGGATGACCGTAAACGCATTTTTGATCTTGTCCTCGGTTGTGAACAAAAGCCGCGTGAGCACGTAGGCTGCGAAAACACTGAGCAGGCGCAGCCAGTCGGAAAAGCTGCCGACCATGTTCGGGCTGCGGAACATCGACAATCCGCAAAGCACGATGAAAAGGAGAAAGGGCTTGGAATCCTCGAGCTGCAAAGGATTGGCGCGGCGGTACAGAACGTAAAAGACGCCCAGGACGATGATGGCAATGCTGGCCAGCGCAGCCAGGTTCATGTCGCCGAAATTTTTCGCGTAGTCCAGCGAGGTCCGGATGAAAAGAAGCGCCATGAAGCCGACTTCGAAATTCAGGAAGAGCAGGGTCGTGTAGATGACCATGATCAAGCCGGCGATGACGTAGAGTCCGCTTCCGGCCACGGCGCCATAGAGGGAGAACGGCGCGAGCAAAAGAACGCCCAGGATCGCGAGTCCGGGATTACGAAACCGGCTTTTGGACAAGGGGCACCCCTTTTCGGAAAAAGGACTTGAAGCACCTTCCCGCGAGTTCCCACATGAAATGGCGCTCATGGTCTTTGGAGCTGACCCAGAACCAGACCGGCGCGAAAGCCAGGATAAGCGCGCGCGAGGCGATGCCGTCGAAGAAGGCCAGTCCCACGAACGCCAGTCCCGCCCAGAGCAGCGTCATCGACACCAGCCGCACGTTCTTGGGCGCGGTCCGTGCACCGAAATAATGGCGGGCCGCATAAATGTGCATCAGATAATTGGCCACGGCCGCGGCGGAAACGCCGACGGAAACGCCCATCAGTCCCCACCTGGGGAAAAGAAGGCGTGCCACGCCGAGCATGATCCCGCAGTAGATGCTGGAAATGATGGCAATGGCCTTGAGTTTGCCCTTGCCGGAAAGCGCGGCCGAATAGGAATAGCCCATGAGCACGAAGAGCGTGCCGATCAGCTGGACCTGGAGATACGGCACCGCGGGTTCGAAGTCTTTGCTGTAGCAAAGCAGGATGAGCAGCTCCGGCACGACCGCGATGAAAATCACGATGGGCACGAGCGCGAACATCAGAAAGCGCACGGAATCGTTGAGCGCGGTGCCGACTTCTTCGTTATTGCGCGCGCCCGCGATCAAAGGCAGCACATAGCCGCTGGTCGCCTGGATCGGGATGGACATGTAAACGGTCGTGAACGTCATGACCACCTGGTAGATGCCGAGGGTCGAAAGCCCCAGCCCATGCACGATCCACGCGGCGATCACGATGCGCATCACGTGCGTCAGCGCATCCTGGTAAATCTGCGCCAGCCCGAAGGAAAATTGTTCGCGCAGGGCCGGAAGGTCCACCCGCCCTCCGAAATGGAGGAAAGGACGGCGGGCGTTCAAAAGAAGATAAGAGAAAAGCGGTGCCACGAAAAAAAGAGCCATGGCCATGACCGCGCCCCACTCTTTGAAAAAATAAGTCACCACCGGAGTCACGACAAAAACAAGGGCATAGGCCCCCAGCGTGTACCGCGCAAAGGAAATGAAGTCCATGTTCCCTTTGACGATGGACGCCATGAGCGTCGCGATGCAGGCCAGCGGCAGGAGAATTCCCAGAAAGATCACGTACCTATAATAAGAAGGGTCCTGGAACAGCAGGCGTGAAATGGCCGGGGAAAAAATCACGACGGCCGCGCCGACCGTCAGCGCGGAAACGGCCATGAGAAAAAAAGAGGTCACGAGCACTTTGCGGTAAGCGGGAGTGGCTTCGCCCGTGAAGCGCTGCTCGGCGACCTGCTTGATGACTCCGCGCCGGGAGCCGAGGTCCCCCAGCGTGCGCAGGGCTTCGAAGAAAATCACCAGCTGCGTGAAAAAACCCGTGCCCGAGGGGCCGAGCACCAGCGCGATGCATTTCGTGCGCACAAACCGGATGGCCATTTCGCCGATGCTGACGCCGGTCAGAATGCTGGAACCTTTGACAATTGACTTCATGAGAGTAGAGTCCCGTCCTGTTTAGGAATACCGCGTGCTTTGGGGGGAATTTAATCGCGGTAATACCGGCTGTAATACTGATTGGTCTCGTCCTGGGTGGCGCTGTTCAGAACCACGCCGATCAGTTTCGTATTGGCGGCATGGACCATGCGGATCGACTTTTGAATAAGCCGGCCCTGCGTCACTCCGGTGCGGGTCACGAGAATCGCGCCGTAAAGGTGCGAGAGCAGGACCGAGGCATCGGAAAGCAGCGTGATCGGGGCCGTATCGTAAATGATCAAGTCGAAATATTTCCGCGTTTCCTGGATGAATTCCAGCGTCCGCGCGGAGCTCAAGAGCTCCGAGCCCATGATCACGCTTTCGCCGGGCGTGATGATCCACAGGTTCGGGATCTTCGTCTTCTGGACGATGTCCGTGAAGCGAAGGCCGTCGGTCAGAAACTGGCCCAGGCCGAGGCGCGTCGGCGTCTCGTAAGTGCGCTGCAGCCTTCCCCGCCGGATGTCGGTGTCGACCAGCAGGATTTTCTGTCCGAGCTGGGAAAGCGAGATCGCCAGATTCGAGGCAATGGTGCTTTTCCCTTCGTCGGGAATGGAGCTGACGACCGCGAAGTCTTTGAAGTACGGATTCTTTTCCGTAATCCATTTGAGCTGCGTGCGCAGCAGGCGGTAGGCCTCAGCCGAGCCCGACAGCGGCTTCTGCAGCACCAGGCGGTCCATCTTGGCAATTTTGTGGAAACCTTTCACATGGGCATCGTACGGAATGGCTCCCATGTAATTCTCGTTGCCGATGATTTTCTTCAGGTCGTCTTCGCTCTTGACGGTGTCGTCGAGGTAATCCACGAAAAATGCCAGGAAAATGCCCACCACGAGCCCGCCCATCAGCCCGACCAGGAGATCGCGCTTTTTGTTCGGAATCGAGGTTTCCGTCGGAGCCACGGCCGGATCGGCCACGACGATGTTGTTCATCTGCGAGCTGGAAAGAACCGACGTTTCCTGAATCTTGTGGAGGATGTCGCCGAGGAGCTTTTCTTCGTCCTCCGGCGCCGTTCCCGCGACGAGCTTGTTGATCGATTCCTCGAACTCGCCGTTATTGGACTTTTCCTTTTCAATCTGCTCGGACAACGAACGGATCTCGTCGCGGAGCATGATCATTTCATGGTGCTTGGGGCCGTACAGCGTGGCCAGATGATCGTGCTGCGCTTTCAGGCGGAGGTAATCTTCGTTGAGCGCGGCCATTCTCTGGTTGCGGATGAACCGCAGCGCCCGGCGCATCATGTTGTCGCGCGCATAGCGCTCGGCAATGGCGTTGGCGGCCTTCGCGGCCAGCTCCGCCTCCGGGTTATAAACGGAAATCTGCAGCGCCCGTGTGCCTTTCACGCGTTCGAGCTCAACGTCTTTGAGGAACAAGGCCAGCGCATCGGGCTTGGTGTCGCTGACAGGCTTGCCGTTCACGAAGGCGGAAACCTTTTTCATCCAAGCGCCGAAAGCGCGCTTCACCGGATGCGGCTCCTGCTGGTAGCGCGGCAGCTCGGCCATGTTGAGCTCGTCGAACACCTTTCCCGCGACGCTGCGCGAGAGGATGAGCGACATCTGGGTCTTGATGTAGTTTTCGAAGATGTCGTAGCTCACGCCCTTGGAAGAGTTGTCGGCGGGATTGAGCACGTCGGAGTCTTCGTTTTCGACGACGATGGTGGCCGACGCCTTATAAAGAGGCGTGGTCGTGAAGCTCATGACGCCGACGATGGCGGTCGTCAGCAGCGCAAAGCCGACGACGATCCATTTCCTCCGGAGGACGATCCTCCAGTAGTCCTTTAGATGCGTTTCTTGTGCGAAGTCAATCTGGGGCTGTACGGCTGTTGTAGACATAGTCCTCACCTCTTCTTATTAAAAAGTATGACTTTTTAGAAGAAACTCTTGGGAACGTTGATAATATCGCCGCCCTGGATCATGACGTTGTCTTTGGCCTTCCCGTCCATCATGTCCTGAATATTGGCTTCGATAGTTTGCTCCCCGCCATCTGCGTCCTTGCGAATGATCCGGACCTTCTTTTCATTGGCGACAGGCGTGAGCCCGCCGGCGATGGAAATGGCCTCCATCAATGAAAGCTGTCCGATGATCTCATAATTCCCGGGCTGGCGGACTTCGCCGAGCACGGAAAACCGGCTGTGTTCAAGGACGAAAATGGTAATGTGAGGGTTTTTGATGTAGCCGTCTTTGAGGATGTTTTCGACGAGCTGCTCGGCTTCGGAAACGGTCTTTCCCATCAGCTTGATGCGGCCCGCGAGTGGGTGCGTGATAAACCCCGTGTCATCCACACGAAAAGTCGATTGAAGATTGCCTTCGCCTAAAATCTTGATCTGCAGCAAATTCTCGGGCCCGATGGTGTAGCCCGGTTCGGCCGTGTCCTGCACGGCGTCAGGGAGTCCTCCTGTGAGCGGCTGTGCTGCGGCGGTGGCAGTCGCCGTTGCGAGCGCAAGGAAGAGCAGAATCAAGGTTTTGGGCGAAAATAACTTCTCGTGCTTTTCGTGTGGATTCATGGTTGTCACCTCGTTTTAATTGGGATCAACCTCAAACCTCGGCACGGATACCAAAACTGAGCAAGCTGCGCTCATAGTCCTGGTTGTCCGCGTCCGAATGGCGCGCGCTCCACCGGTAATCGGTGTAAAGACGCGCTCCCACCCTGCCGGGGATGAGGTAGTCAACTCCCACCTTGGGTTCCCAAAGGAAATCCAGGCGGCCGTTGGAATAGTGATGGAAAGCCGACGCGCCGGCGAGTGTTCCCGTAATCCTCTCGCTGAGCTTCCTTCTCCAGCCCACTTCGAGATCCGTGCGCGTAATAAAGCTGTTGTTGACCGTGACCGATTCCACGGGTTCACGCTTCGTGGAGGCGTAGAACCGGGAAATTTCCGAACGGCGGTATTCGATGTCCGCGCGCCACACGGGGCCCGTGAAGTCATCGCGCAGATCAGAATCGTAATTGCGGACTTGCCAGCCGCCCCAAACCTGATAGGTCACCAGGTCGCCTTGCCCGAGGAAGCCGCGCAGCCCCAGCGAAATCTGATGCGCGTCGCCGTTGCGATCTTCGATCTTGTTGTAATTGATGTTCGTGAGCTGGTATTCGACGAGCGCCTGCGTACGATCCCCCACGTTCACGCCGATCCTGGGCGAAATCCGCAGTTCGTACCGGTCGAAGACCTGGTTGGCTTCGTCGTCGAATTCGAGGTTGTAATGGCTGACTTCGGTTTCGGAGAACATCTGGCCGAAAGGAATAGTCAGCACGCCGTCGAGATAATTCTCGTAGCGTTCCGTGCGGGCCGTCAATTCGCTGTTGGACCGGTCCACGGTATCGCGGAACTCTTCATGAAGGTCCAAGCTGAAATTGTTGAAGTTGAACTGTCCGCCGCCCTGGAAGACCCAGTCGGTGTGGTTTTCGCTCGAATTCTTGGCGAACCACTCGGATTCACTGTGAACGCCGCCGTAGAGAAGATGCTTCTGGGCATCCAGAGGAACTTCGACGTCCGTGCCCCAGTTCAGGCGGTTGATGTAATCTTGGGACCGGTCCCTTTCGGTCAGAAACACGTTCGTGTCCCAGTCGCCGCTGTAGCCGACATACGGCTTCAACCGGACGCCTTCGTACGTCAGCCCCGGAGAATCATAATAGTCTTCGGGACGGAGGCCGGTGCGGCCGAGATAACGGTATTCTTCTGCGGATTTGGTTCCCTTGGACTTGAAAAAGCGGCCGCCCGACTGCGGCTCCGGCGCGTAAACGGCCAGCGCCATCGTGCTGCTCCAAAGTCCTACGATCGCCAACGCGATCAAGCTCCTGAAAAAGTTGCTCATTTTATTTCCTGCCACGGGAAACTCCTTTCGTTCGTTACGAGGCTCGTGCAAGAATTCCGGCCTTCGCCGCAGTTCCTGCAATTTGCCACATTGTGTGACCGGGGTCTACCGGTGAAATGCTGATTGAAACGTCCTCTTTTGCCTTACATTTGAGTAAGTTATATCAAACATCGGCTTAGGCCCCAAGTCTTTTTAGCATAATGTTTTGCAGGGTGTAGGGGTTTTCCTGACAGGGCTCTAAATCATGTAGTCCCCGCACTTTAAAAACATTGGAAAAAACCCTCAGCAGGCGGAACATTTACGCGCACCGGCGGATTTTTTTGATTTTCTTGGGATCTTTTTCCCTCGGCTCCGCGTCCGCGATTTTCGCGACCTTCACGGCTTTGGGCCCTTTCGGGGTCTGCTCGATCTCGAACTCCACGGTATCTCCCCGTTTCAAGGTCTTATAGCCCTCCACCTGGATCTCAGAAAAGTGCACGAAAAATTCCTGCTCGTCTTCCGAAAGAACGAACCCATACTTCATCGTGTTGTTGAACCATTTGACGGTGCCTTTAGCCATAACATCCCCTCTAGTTCATCCCGAAGTAGGTTGATAGTTTAGTTTCCGAGGTCCCGAGCCCAGCCTGGTAAAGCGGCCATTCTTTCGAGGCCTCGGGCGGTCCGATCACGTCGCAAAGCGAAGGCGAAGACGAAAAACAGGCGTGGCGGATGCCGCGCGTCCACGTCTCGAAAAAAGCCTGATTTTTGTGGTAAGAATTTGCGAGCAAAATGTTCGGCTTTCCCATGAGCGTGCACAGGATGTGGCCGTGCAGCCGGTTGGTAATCACCAGCCGGTAGGGGGCCATTTGCCGCACGCCGCGGAAAACAAGTTCGAGCGATTTCAGATGCAGGCCGCCATAAGGCAGGCCGCCGACTTCGCGCACGAGCCCTTCGAGGCAAGCGCGCTGGCTTTCGGGAATCAATTCGATCAGGCGCGCAACCGGAGGGCCCTGCCACAATCCGGAAAGGAAAGGGCATTTGCGGTAAAGCCTCTGAAGCCCGCGGGAAGCAAAGTTCATGGACCACCAGTCGCCGGAAACGATGCCGGGATTGCGGACACGCGGTATTCCCCGCCGCGTGTTCGCGGGCAATTCTTTGTCGTTGCGGCGGTGAAAAAAGATCTGCTGTCCCGCAAAGGGATCGTTCAGCTTCAGCCGGTCCGCGAAATAAAAGGACATGTCCGGCGCCTTGAGCACGCGGCACCGGTCGAATTGCCCGAGCGCGAAACGGTAGCTGATTTCGTCGCGCGCAAGGAGCGTCAGGTCCGGATGCGCGTTGAAAATGCGGCGCGCGCGGTCCAGCTTCGCGGGATCCCGGAAATAAATGCTCTGAGGCATGATGACGACCGGACGTTCCGGATGCGCCGCGATCACCTTCTCGCGGAAATGCTGGTGGTATCCCCACAGGTCGCCGAGATTGCCTCCGCCCGTAAAAAGAATCGGGCCCTGGGATTCGGCCGTAAGTTTCCGGGGCGTGTAGCTGCCAGCATGGGCCACGTAAGGGATCCGGGCTTTTTTGACTTCGAGCAGCCAGGCGGTCAAGGCGGACCAGATGAGGTGGTCGCCGATGTTGTAAAACAGCGGGTAATCCATGATCGCACAGGAGTCGAAATCCGGAAGCGTCTCCAGGACGTCCGTGAGCGCGGCGCGCACTTTCAGCGAATCGTTGGCGTCTTCGGGAAGGATTTGGGTTTCCGTCATGCCGGACATGAGCCGATCCATTCGTTGAGGGTCGTTAATTCCTTCCTTGTGCCCCGCAGGCATTGCCGGAGGCTTCCGATCTGATACAGATGAAGGACGTCGATCGCTCCGAATCCCTGCCCCTGGTAGAGCACGACGCAGGAAAGATTGGACGGCGGCACGCAGGCGATCAAGGTGGCGACGCCGGCATTGGCCAGGCACGCGGCGGCATAATTGAGCAGGATTGGCGCGAGCCCCAGCCCGCGGTACTGCCGGTAGGTGTAAGAATCGTAGAAGCATCCTTCGTCTTTCTCCAACGTTCCCAGGACCGCTTCATGCTTGGTGCCGTGAAGATGGCTGAACACGTCGAAATTCACCCAGAGAAAAGCCGCGACCTCGTCGCCCTGCACCGCGCAATAAACCGCGTGCCCGTCCTCCAGCCTGTTCCGGTAGACTTCGGGCATGAAACGCTCGGGATGCGCTTTGATCGCGTGCAGGTCATGGGCCATCGCGCGCCGCAGCGTGAATCCATCGAACTGCACCTGTTCCGGAGCGCCGGGAAAAAGATTTTTGCGGAAGACGATGAGGTCCGCCTGGTACTTGGAGCGCGAAGGGACGTATCGCATCATCGCGTTCAGCACGCGGAAAAAAGCCGCCATGCGCGGGTAAGAAAGCCGCGGAGTGCTCGGTTTGGATTTGATGAGGTTCATGGGCGCATCCTGGCGGAACCGGCGCGGAGTTCAGGCAGCCAGCGCATGGCGAGCCTCCGCCGCGGCCGAGAGCCGCTTCAAAAGGGACTTTTGCTCCCGGTACAGGTACTTCACGCCGTCGGGCAGCGCGTCGTATAAATTTTTGACCGCGTGATAAGTCCGGGCCTTGTTCCGTATTTCATCCAACAGGCCTTTCATGAAAGGGTCGCGCCGCAGGTTCGGGTAATCGCACATGCGTTCCCACAATTCCCCCGGCCGGCTTTCCGCGGCCCGCGACACGGCACTCACGAGGCGCCGGCGGTTTTGGCGGATCCTGTTTTCGTCGAGCCCGACGAGCGCCGGATTCAGCCCCAGATTTTTGAGCAGCGCGTAATATTCCAGGCACGATTCACAGCCGTAGCACCAGCGCTCGCCGCGGTTTTTCCAGCAGGAGTACTGATACTGGGCAAGGCGGGGATGCTCGAGATAAAGCTCGCGGCACACGTCTTCCTTGAGCTGGTTTCCGAGACGCGGCTCATAAACCAGCCCGCGCGCGATTTCGCCGTAAGCGGAAGTCATGGCCGGCGAGAAGCAGAAATACTCGTGCGGGAAATTCATTTTTTCGTTGCCGCTGAGAATGCGCCGCAGGCCGAGCTGCTCGGCGACGGGAAAGAAAAAAGACAGAAAAAAAGGAAGCAGGAGCACGCTGTTGATCATGGAGACGCCGGGCTTCAGATACGGCTTCCAGGCGTTCGGATCGATGATCTCGCGGAAATTCGACCGGACCTTCAGCAGTTCGAGCCCCAGATCGCCGCGCACCTGCTCGTCCATCCGGAATTTTTCGCGGTTTTTCTCGGGATTGGAGCCGGACCAGGCCGGCCCGCCGAAAGAAGCAAGGACCGGCTTTTCCCCATGATTCAGGAGATGCGCGAGCGTCAGCAGCGATTCCGTGCCTCCGCCGAAGCACAGCGCGCTTTGCATGCCGGTGATGGCCTGGTAATCCGGATAAATGGGCCCGTTGGTGAGGTCAAAGCCAAAGCGCCGGTAATTCTGGACCGCCGCGATCGAAATGACCCGGCGCCATCCCTCGAGGACGCCCTCGTCGATCTTGACCGGCAGCTTGATCTCCGCCCCAAGCGCTGCGAAGGCGAGGCAAAGGGGAAAAAGGGCTTCGGCCACCTTGCCGTTCGACGCCGTGATGCGGCGGATCCCGGGGTACTCGACCCAATAGGAATTTTTTTTGAAGACGTAATTCGGAGACCAGGAAAAACAGACGCGGTTCCCTTTGATCTCCGGCAACTTTAACTGGACGACCGGCTGCGATTTCATCATGGCGCTAATCTAGCGATTTCCCGGGGGTTAACTATCAGGGCTTACCTCGTTCTTAGACCGGGGAAATTCCTTGAATGGGACGACGAGAACAATTTGACAACTCGTCGTCATGCGGTGAGGACATGATTCAAGGCCTCACCGCTTTTTTTGATAATTGAACTCATGGTTTGGCACGGTGAAGCCCAGAAGCATGGCTTCACCTGGTGACGGCGAGATTGATAATTGGGCTCGCCTTAATCACGGTGAAGCCCAGAAGCTTGGCTTCACCTGGTGACGGCGAGATTGATAATTGGGCTCGCCTTA